>DIMS01000077.1:59780-62412 GCA_002425685.1 Synergistaceae bacterium UBA5560
TTTTCTTGCTTTCTCTCTGCCTTGCAAAAGAGTATACCAAAGAGCGCCTCTTCTTTCCTTACATGGGAATCCTCCGGAGAGCATGCTCCGTGAGTCTTTACGATACCGAAAACTACCGATGTAGGGTATCTGATCTCTCTGATAGACTCTATGAAATATATTTCCTACTATTCTGGTAGAATTAGTCCATCTCTCTTCGCGACAACGCTGCAAAAGCCGTAACCAAGGAGGAATTTCCGTGACGGAGACGACGAAGAAGATCACCCTCGACGTGGGGGGCATGCACTGCACCGCCTGCGCCGCTTCAGCGGAAAGGGCCTTGCGGAAACTCGACGGTGTGCGGGAGGCATCGGTGAACTTTCCCCTGCATCTCGCCGTCGTCGAGGCCGATGCGGGCCTCGATCCGGCCCTGCTCGTCGGAGCGGTGGAAAAACTCGGTTTTACCGCACTGGTGAAGGAGAATCCCCTCTCCGGAGGCGCACGGCGCCTTAGCTTTTCCGTGGAGGGGATGCACTGCGCCGCCTGCGCACGCACACTGGAGCGGGAGCTGGCCAAGGTGACGGGGGTCCGCACCGCATCGGTGAACTTTCCCCAGAAGCGGGCCTTCGTGGAGGCCGCCCCGGAAGAAATCTCCGCCGGATCGCTCGAAGAGGCGGCGGGAAAGGTCGGCTTTGCGCTGAAACCCCTGGCGAAATCCACCGAGGCGGAGGATCTGGCGGGCAAGGAACTCTCCGAGGCGAAACGCCGCATGGTCTTTGCCTGGAGTCTGGGCATTCCCTCGGCGATCCTCATGATCCTCCACGAGATGGGGATCAAGATTCCGCCGGACCTCACCCAGCATCTCCTGCTGGAGCAGATCCTGAGCGGCGCCATCATCTTCTGGGCGGGGTGGGACACCATCTCCCGGGCGTTCAAGCAGATCCTTCGCCTGCAGACGAGCATGGACACCCTCATCACCCTCGGCACGCTGGCTTCCTTCGCGTCGGGACTCCTGAAAATCGCCGGGCTGCCCGTGGTGAGCTACGCCATGGTGGGTGGCATGATCATGGCCTTCCACCTCACCGGGCGTTACCTGGAGACGGGAGCGCGCACCCGAGCGACGAAGGAGATCGCCAAACTGCTTGAAATGGGCGCCAAACGCGCCACGGTGGAGCGGAACGGTGCCGTGATCGAGGTGGACGTGGAAGCGCTCGTCCCCGGCGACATGATGCGCGTCCGCCCCGGGGAGAAGATCCCCCAGGACGGCGAGATTGTGGAGGGAACGAGCAGCATCGACGAGTCCATGATCTCCGGCGAGCCGCTGCCGGTGGTCCGCAAGGCCGGAGAGGCCGTCACGGGGGCCACCATCAATCTCGACGGCTTCTTGCGCATCCGGGTCACCCGCATCGGCGCGGAGTCCTTCCTCTCCCAGATCATCTCCCTCGTCCAGGAGGCCCAGGGAACAAAGGTGCCCATCCAGGCCTTCGCGGACCGCATCACCTCGGTGTTCGTGCCCGTCGTCACCGTTCTGTCGGCGCTTTCCTTCGCGCTGCTCTTCTTCCTCCCCGACGTGTTCGCGCCTTTCATCGCCGCGGCCTCCCGGCTTCTTCCCTGGGTTCCGCCGGACATGCCCGTCTTCTCCAGGGCGCTCTCGGCGGCCATCGCCACGCTGGTCATCGCCTGCCCCTGTGCGCTCGGGCTCGCCACACCCACGGCGCTCATGGTGGGCACGGGCATGTCCGCCAAACGGGGCGTTCTCTTCCGGAACGGCGAAGCCGTGCAGACCATGAAGGCCGTGGACGTGGTGCTCCTCGACAAGACAGGAACGGTCACCCTCGGGCGCCCCAAGGTCGAGCGCATTGCTCCTGCCGCGGGAATGACCGAGGCGGATCTCCTCCGTCTCGCCCTGGCACTGGAGACGCCCTCGGAGCATCCTCTGAGCCGGGCCATCGTGGAGCACGCCGCAACGGCGGGCATGACCGCCGAGCCGGTGGAGCGCTTT
Source organism: Synergistaceae bacterium UBA5560 (assembly GCA_002425685.1). GTDB lineage: Bacteria > Synergistota > Synergistia > Synergistales > Aminiphilaceae > Aminiphilus. The sequence continues at coordinate 61,762 of DIMS01000077.1, forward strand.
AAGGTGACGCCCGGACGGGGCGTGAGCGGCGTGGTGGACGGGAGGACGGTCTACGCGGGGAATCTCGCGTGGCTCTCCGAGACGAACTCCGACGCGTCCTCCGGAAAGGACGTTCTTTCCGAGGAACTCGCCAGGGCACTCGAAGAGGGCACCGCCGCCGCCGCCACACCGGTGGTGCTCTGGGACGAGGAACGCGTGCTCGGCCTCTTCCTTCTCGCCGACGAAATCAAGCCCGAGAGCGTCGCCTCGGTGGAGCGTCTTCGGCACATGGGCAAGAAAGTGGTGCTCGTCACCGGAGACGTGCGGCGCTCCGCGGAACGCATCGGCGCCATGCTCGGCATGGACGAGATCGTGGCGGAAGTCCTCCCCCAGGACAAGATGAGCGTGGTGGAACGCTTCCAGGCCGCGGGACACACCGTGGCCATGGTGGGAGACGGCATCAACGACGCCCCGGCCCTCAAGAAGGCGAACGTCGGGCTCGCCATGGGCACGGGAACGGACATCGCCCGGGAGGCCGGGGACGTGGTGCTCGTCCGGGGCAACCTGGAATCCCTCGTGGAGGCCTTCCTCATCGCCGACGCCATGTTCCGGAAGATCCGACAGAACCTCTTCTGGGCGTTCTTCTACAACGTGGTGGCCATCCCCCTGGCC
>DIMS01000110.1 GCA_002425685.1 Synergistaceae bacterium UBA5560
CGTTACGGAGGAAGGACGACAGCGCGTGGTCCGGTTGAACGGTTACCCCATTGAATTCATCCCTGAACGGCGTCTGCTGCTCTTCAGCAACCATGACCGGCCCGGGGTCATCGGTAAGGTGGGGACGCTGCTCGGTGACGCCGGGGTGAACATCGCAAATTTCGCCCTGGGGCGCAAGAACGGCAGCGGCCTTGCCCTGGCGGCCCTGCAAATCGACAACGACATTGCTCCCGATGTGGTGCGGCAGTTGTCCGAGGATGCGGATCTGCTTTGGGCGGCCGTGACGACCTTCCCGGAGGAACTGTGACCCATGCGCATGTATTGGGTACGCCATGGCGTCACTGCGTGGAACGAAGAAGGACGCTTTCAGGGGAAACAGGACATTCCCCTCAACGCAAGAGGAAGAGCACAGGCGAGGCGCGTGGGTGAAGCTTTTGTGGCCCGTCCTCTCGATCACGTTTATGCCAGTCCGCTTTCCCGGGCGAGAGAGACCGCCGAGGCGGTCGCATGCCGCCTTGGCCTTGCCGTGGAACTTCTGCCTCGTGCGGCGGAGATCGATCATGGAGAATGGGAAGGACTCCTCGCCGCCGATGTGGCGCGACGTTGGCCGGAGTTGCTGCGACGCTGGCATGAGATGCCTCAGGATGTGCGCATGCCCGGAGAGACCGGGGAATCTCTGGAAGATGTTCTGTGCAGGGCGAAGGAGGCTCTCGAGCACATTCGAGACCGGGGCGGGGACGAGGTACTTCTCGTGGCTCATGATGCTGTTCTCAAGGTCCTTCTGTGCCATCTTCTGGAGATGCCCCTTTCGGGGTTCTGGAAATTTCAACTGGGAAACGGGAGTATCACGGTCCTTGAGGAACGCTCGGGTGGATGGCGTTTTTCCGTCATAGGAGACATGTGCCACATGGGTGATGCCTTTGTGCGGGAGGAGCAGAAAGGGCTCTGAGGCGATGGCGGAAGGGGAGGTGAGGCGAGACGGTTTTCCCCCTGCTTTGCCCTCGCCCGTTTTTCCACCCACGTAATGGAGAGATGATGCCTTTCCCCAACGCATGGAGCGGCGCTCTCGCGCGAGGAGCGGTGACGGAGAACCGCTCTTCGGGTACACTGTCTCCCAAAGAGCACTGGAGGATGTTTTTCGCGACACCCATGCGGACCCTGTCGTCTTCCCGGCAATGACTGCGAAGGAGTGACTCCATGAGTTCGGAGCAGCAACGACTCAGCACAAAGCAGATAAAGGAACTCGGAGAAAACGAGAGTTTCCGAGGTGTCTTTCTGCTTCAGCGGCTTTCTCCCAAGACGAGCCCCAAAAACGGACAGCCCTATTGGGACTGCTCCGTCATGGACGGCGACGGCGGCATCGACGCCAAGATCTGGAGCAGCGCGGATTGGATCGATCTTTCCTCCGGTGTAGGACAGAAAAAGAAAATGAACCCCCTCGGCGAGGGGTTTGTCCGGAGCATCGAAGGAACATCCGTGGGCGTCAAAGGAAAAGTAAATTCTTACAGAGGCCAGCAGCAGTTTGTCTTCGAGGAAATCTATCTGGTTGATCAGGAGAAATATCCACCCCACCTCTTCGTCCGAAAATCGACGATTCCCCTTGAAGAACTGGAGGCACGTTTCCGGAATCTGCTCGCCCGGGCAGACGAAAGAAGGCGCTCCTTTCTCGAGCGCGTCTTTTCCGGCGAACTCTGGGAGCGATTTCAGATCACCCCTGCGGCGGTGACACACCATCATGCCTACGTACACGGTCTGCTCGAGCACACGGTGATGGTGACGGAGTCTGCGTTGGCCATGGCGGACAGTTATGTGAAGAGCGGTACCCGGCTCGATTTCGGTGTCGTGATCGGAGGAGGTCTTCTCCACGACATCGGAAAGATAGATGCCTACGGGTTGACTCCGGCTCCGGCCATGACACTTCCCGGAGCGGTGTTGGACCACGTGGCTCTCGGTTTCGCCCGCTTCCGGTCCCTTGCCGATGTCTTCGACCTGGATGAAGTGACGGCGATGCATCTGGGGCATATCATACTGAGCCACCACGGAGAGAAGGAATATGGTTCACCCGTGCTTCCCGCCACCCGGGAGGCCCTGATCGTCTCGGCGGCGGACGAGTTGGATTTTCGACTCTTTTGCTACGACACCGCCGTGGAAACCACCTTGCCCGGCGGTGTGAGCGACTATCATGCGGTGACCCAGAGGCGTTACTGGAAATGGGGCGACTCCACGCAGGAGGCGCCCGAAGAGAAATGAGAGGAGGAGTCGTGATGCGCATACGAGTGGAGTATTGTACCGGTTGAGGGTACTTGCCGAAAGCGCTCGGCGTTGCCGAGGCATTGCTTGCGCGGTTCAAGAACGACATCGCTTCGCTGGAACTGATCCCCTCGGGGGGTGGCGTGTTCGAGTTTTTTGTGGAGGGCGAACTGGTGTACAGCAAAAAAGCGACGGGGCGGCATGCGGATCCGGCGTTCCTCGTGGAGGAAGTCGCGAAGCGACTGTAGCGGTGGCAGTCCTGGTGTATTGGAGCGGCGGAAGGGTTCCGCCGCTTTCCTTGTTTTCGGAGGTGTGTTGCAGTGGGGAGGACGTTTCGAATCACCCGGGACGATTGCGGACGACGTCTCGACAGGGTTTTACGGGGGCTTTTCCCCGACGTACCCCTGGGAGCCCTCATGCGGGCTGTTCGCAAAGGGCTTGTGCGGGTCGAGGGGAAAAAAACAGTCTGTTCCGCCCATGTGGAGGAAGGACAGGAAATCCTTGTCCCTTGGGAACCGGTCTCTCCTGAAAAAAAAGAACGGACGGCGGATGCGGAACCGAGAGAAGCGGGGCTTTCCGCAGCGAACCCCTGGAAACGAGTGACGATTCCTGTTCTGTACGCGGACGAGCATGTTCTCGTGGCGAACAAACCCGCCGGCGTCCTGAGCCAGCCTTCCGAGGCGAGAGGAGACTGTATCGCCGAAGAACTTCTGCGGAACGGGCAGACCTCTTCACTGGCCGTTCCGGTGCATCGCCTCGACAGGAATACGTCGGGAGTGCTTCTCCTCTCCCTGTCCCGGATAGCTTCCCGGGTATTGCACGATGCGTGGCGTTCCGGCGGTGTGGAGAAAATCTATTGGGCCCTCGTGGAGGGGACGCTTCCCGAATATGGAAAGATCGACCTTCCTCTCCGAAAGGATGGGGCCACGAACAGCGTTGCTGTGGACGACCGGGGGAGCGACGCATTGACGGAGTTCGAGCGCATCGCCTGTGTCGAGGGAATGTCCCTGGCCAGAATACGGCTTTTGACGGGGCGTTCACACCAGATCCGGGTACATCTCGCCCATATCGGACATCCTGTGGTGGGGGACGGGAAATACGGATCCACAGTGCACAGGTCTTTTCCTCCGGCGGCAAGGCGTCCCCTCCTCCATGCCCGGGCACTTTTTCTGCCTGTTCTGCTTCCACCGCTGCAGCATCTCTCGGAACGGACCTTTGTTGCGCCTCTCCCCCACGATTTTCGAAAGGCTCTTTCCGGGATGACTTGGCAAGCTTACCTGGAGGGGGTATAATGGCCCCCAGAAGGGAGTGGAGAAGAATGAGCAAACTCACGTTGGAACTCACGGAAAAGGCGCGGGAGAAAATCGAGAAATGGGGCGGTGTCGCCCACGTGATCGTGCGACGCATCGGTGGTGGCTGAGCTGCGCAGTATGCCGCTCTCGTCGAGAACGGCAAGCCCGACGCGGAAGAGGGAAATGCGGTACTCCAGGACGGGAATGTCCGCCTGTTCGTTCCCGAGGAAATGACCTTTTATGACGATGTGGTGCGAGTCGATCTGAAGGGGTTTCTCTGGAACACCATGCTCCTTGTGGAGACGGCCAGGATTGCCAGAGCGGGAGGAACCTGCTCTCTCTGAGAACGACAGAGGATGTTCCGTTCCGGCGTTTCGTTCAACCGGTTCCTTTAAGAGGGGGGCGCATGTGCGCCCCCCTCTCGCTGTGAAACGAATCCGGGGCAGGGAACGCCCCCATGTGACAAAGGCCTTGCGCCACGCTGCCCGGTGCTTTTCTTCTCAGAGTTTGATCTCCTTGAGGTTCTTCTGAGCGCGGACGATGGAGGTGATGATGGTCGCCATGGATTCGAACTTGGAGATGGCGTCCTGCATGATTTCCACGGAGTCGTCCATCTCCACGGAGCCGCTCCGTACCTTTCCGCTTGCGTCGTGCATGATGGTGGTGAGGTGGGTCATGAATTCCTTGTTCGTGTTCAGGAAGTCCATGAACGAACCGAGAGAGTCCCGGATCACGCCGAACATGTCGTTCACGCGCTGCACGTTTTCGATTGCTTCCTTGACGGAACCGGAGATCTCGAGGACTTTTTCTCCGATTTTGTCCGAGGCTTCCTTGGTTTGAAAGGAAAGTTTCTGTACTTCCGAGGCGACCACGGCGAATCCCCTGCCGTGTTCGCCCGCACGCGCAGCCTCGATGGAGGCATTCAGGGCCAGCAGGTTGGTCTGCTTGGCGATCTTGTTGATTTCCTGGGACATCTTCTCCACTTCGAGAAAACTGTTGAGTGTACCGAAAGTCGCCTCCACGGTCTTTGCCACGTCGGCGCTCATACCGTCGATATTCGTTCCGGACTTGCTCAACTCTTCCTCCAAAGTTCGGTTCATGTCCTTGATGCGCAGGACATTGTCCTGTGCCTCCCGGCTGCTTGCCTCGAATTCGTTCACGGTTTTTCCGAGCACCTCGCTGAGGACGGCGAACCTCTCCGAGATGTCTGAAAGTTCGTTCTGCACAGCCAGGACCCTCCGGACGAGGACCTCGTCGAGCTGGGCCATGAAGGAATTCATGAGGGTCGCGCCGAAGTAGGCGGACGAGAGCTCCCGGATGGCCTCGTTCTGTCCGTCCGTCATCGCCATGGGCGTTACCCGGCCCTGCGCCCCGTGGGGCGAAGGGCATGGCCTCCGTAGAAGGAATCGAGAAGGTCGACACCGCAACGGAGTTCCCGGAACCAGTCGAAGAAGCGGCGAACGGAGTCGCCCTTCATGACCGCCCCGTGCTGGGGCGCGATGGCGGAAATCTCCCTGGAGGAAACGATGTCAACCCACTTTCGGCACGCCGTATTGGAGGCCATGTACCGTTTGTGGAATCCCTCCATGAGCTTACTGTGCGCGTCGAAATCCTCCACCACGGGATAGCGTTTTCCCGGCGGAAAAATGGCTGCTCCGATGTCTCCGCTGAAAAGGATCTTCGAAACGGGGTCGTACAGGGAGAACTGTCCCGTGGAGTGGAGGAAGTGAGAGGGAATGAGTTCCAGACGTGTCCCGTCGCGGAGGGAAAGGGAGCCCCCCTGATCCGGAATGGCGGCGATGCGTTTCTGGTCGTACACGCCGAAATGGGGAAGAAAACGTACCCAGAGCCCGGAAATGTGGACCTTGGCGTTTTCCGCCAGAGAAAGCCACAGGGTGATTCCCGAGGAGACGTCGGGATCCTGGTGAGAATAGAAAATGTTCCTGATGTGGGAGATATTCACCTTCTCCGCCACGTTCGCGAGGACCCTAGGAAAGACGTGCGCGCCTCCCGGGTCCACGAGGATCACTTCGTCCTCGTGAAGGATCATGTACTGATTGGTCTGGACGACTCCTTCTTCCTCCTGTTCCTCCCATCCGAGCAGAAGATACTTGTGGCGCGGGTCGTCGTAGAGGCTGAGTGTGCTGAACTGTGCCATGGTTCTCACTCCTTGTCCCTGTCGTTTCTCTGCTCTCCGGAGGAGGTGACGGAGCAATTTGCCGAAGAGCGCTGGGTAGTTGATTTTTTTCTCCCGAACTGGCAGGGAGTACCCCGTGGGAGAAGAATTTTCGCGACGAGTCGGAGAGAAAGAACTGTCCGGAAGATCAGGGGTTGAGTCGGTAGATGGTTCTGGGCCAGGGGATCGCTTCCCTGATGTGCTGGAGGCCACAGATCCAGGCCACAACCCGTTCGATCCCCATGCCGAATCCGCTGTGGATGAAGGTGCCATAGCGCCGGAGATCGAGATACCACGTGTAGGACTCCTCCGGAAGGCCCTGTTCGCGGATTCTCGCCACGAGTCGCTCCATGTCGTCCTCGCGCTGGGAACCGCCGATGATCTCTCCGTAGCCTTCGGGCGCGAGGAGGTCGTCGCAGAGCACAAGATCGGGATTTGTGGGATGTTCCTTCATGTAGAAGGCTTTCACCTTCTTCGGGTAGCACTCGACGAAGACGGGCTTGTCGTACTGTTGGGTGAGAATCGTTTCGTCGTCATTGCCGAAATCCTCGCCGTACCGGATGTCACTGCCGAGACTGTGGAGTTTTTTCACCGCATCGTCGTAGGTGATGCGGTGAAAGGGAGGAACGACCTTTTTCAGCGGTTCCACGTCCCGTTCGAGCAACGCGAGTTCCTTGCCGCAATGGAGGAGGACCTGCTCCACGATGGCGGAGACAAGGTCTTCCTGAAGATGCATGTTGTCCTCGTGGTCGTAGAAGGCGACTTCCGGTTCCACCATCCAGAATTCGGTGAGATGACGCCGTGTCTTTGACTTCTCCGCCCGGAAAGTGGGACCGAAGGTGTATATCTTGCCGTACGCTGCGGCGGCGGCTTCGGCATAGAGCTGCCCTGTCTGGGCGAGATAGGCTTTCCCCATGTCGAAATAGTCGAGGTCAAAAAGCCCCGAGGCTCCCTCTCCGATGGAACCGGTGATGATCGGGCTGTCCACGAGGAGGAATCCGTTGTTTCGCAGGTATTCCCGGGTTGTCCAGATCACCTGTTCTCGGATCTTCATGATGGCGTGTTGCCGTTGACTTCGGAGCCACAGATGCCTCAGGTCGAGGAGGAAATCGATGCCGTGTTCTTTTTTGCCGATGGGGTATTCCTCCGTCGGGTTGTGGAGAACCTTGAGCGCCGTCACGGAGAGTTCCACGCCTGAAGGAGCGCGCTGATCGGCGCGGACTTTCCCCGTCACTTCGAGGCATGCTTCAAACCAGAGGTTCTTGGCGTTCTCGAAATCCTCTTCCGCCACATCGTTCTTCACCATGACGGCCTGAACAAACCCCGATCCGTCCCGAAGCTGGAGAAAGTGAATCTTGCCGGAGCTCCGTTTGTTGTACATCCATCCGCGGATGACGACCTCCTCGTCGATGTGTTGCGGCAACTCTCGAATCTGTACGCAGGATACGGGCATGTGTTCTCAACCTCCTCGGGTGCTTTCCTCGCGGAAGGGGCACCATATCGCTTGGAGCACTGTAATCTATGATACACTATAGAACATTCTCGGGACAAAGGAGCAAGGGGTTTGCATATTCCACGTTTGGTACTTGCCGACGAGCGACGTTCTGGCATGGTTCCCGTCTCGGTCCTTCTCGCGGCGGCACTCCGGGAAAGAGGATATCCTCTTCGCCTGTTCGCCGCCGGGTTGGACGAGGTCACGTTGTGTCTCCTCAGATGGGCCTGCAGGCAGGAGGTGACGCTCCTGGAGCCTTTTCTCGCGGGTGGCGAAAAACCTCTGCAGCTCCTCTTCGAATCCGCCGCCGATCCGGAGGCGCTCAATCTCATCGTCGGTCCTCTCGCGACGGAGCGGGAGCGTGAGGACAAACTCCTTCTCGACCGCTGGACGCTCCGGGTCGCTCAGTGCCTGGATGCACCCCTCTTGCCCGTTCTCAACGCGGATTCCGCAGCGGTCCTTGCTGCAAGAACCGCGGAGAATCTTCTCGGGCAGCTTCAGGAATTCGATCGTATTCCCAAACTGGGTATCTGTTTCAATGCGGTGCTCAACCCGAAGGAGTACCAACTCTTGGAGATCGAACTGGGACGTCGTCTTCCTTGGATCGCCGCAGGATATTTCCCCGCCTCGCTCGGCCGGGAGCTGCCCCCCGAGGAAGTCCTTTTCACGCAGGAGTTCTCCTCTCCCCGCTTTTTCTCTCTTCGCAGTGCGGTGGCGCAGCTGTGTGCCATGGAGGACGAAATCTTCTGGTCTCTCGTGGCGGCAATGAGCAAGCTCGCACCGGAATGGACCCCCCTCTCCTTCGAGGTGGAGCCGCTTCCCGCGGCGCTAAGCGTGGCCGTGTTGCGCCATCCTGCTCTTGGATTGGGAGGGGACAATCTGGAACAGCTGTTGCATCGGCTTGGAGCCTGGATTTTGGAAGTGCGCCCGGGTGAGGCGATTCCCTCCGAGGCGGATGTCTTGTACGTGCCTCACGGTGCCGAACAGCACATTCGCGGAGCGGTTTTGAACAACTCGAACCTGAAACGGACCGTGGGGCAATTCGTCTTTGGAAACAAGGCGTTCCTCATGGAAGGCAACTGTGCAGCTCTTGCAGGGGAACGAATTTTTGAAAGAGACGGAAGCGAATGGACAGGTCTCGGCATTTTTCCGGTACAGGCCCGCTATTCCGGAAACGGCAACCTGTCGGGGAAAAAAGAGGAGCCTCTCTGCCGGGTCGAGGCGCAGTGCGTCAGAAACGGCCCCCTGCTGCGAAGCGGAGAACGGGTGCGCGGATACTGGTCCCCGAACTTGGTCATCTCCGGAGAGCGGGAACGCTCGGGGGAGTGGTCGGTGCTCGATGCAAAGGATCGGAAGGAGCTGCTGACCGATTCCTGGAGCCTGAAGCGGGGAGTGATCACACAGCTTCGCATCGAACCCTGGAACTGCATTCATGAAATCCGGCGCTGGCTTGCCGGAATGTAGTGTGCCCGCTTCGGGGCGGAGAAACGACAGTGCTGGAAGGAGATCTGCCATGAAGGACCAAAGAGAAGACTGGTTGACCTGGGGGCCCCATCTTCTTGCCGAGGCCGAGTCGTTCGGCGAGGATATCATCGCCTGGAGAAGAGAATTTCATCAATTTCCCGAACTGGCCTACGAGGAGAACGTCACCGCTTCCAGGGTCGTTCAGATTCTTTCTTCCATAGAAGGCATTCGGGTGATTCAGGGGTTCGGTGTTCCCACGGCGGTGGTGGGTGTCCTGGGGGAAAACCTGCCGGGGGGAGCCACAATGCTCCGGGCGGACATGGATGCCCTGGCGCTTGATGAAGAGACGGGCCTTTCTTTTTCTTCGTGTATTCCTGGAATCATGCATGCCTGCGGTCACGATGCACATATGGCATCTCTCTTGGGTGCGGCGGAGCTCCTCGCATCCCGGATGGATCTGCTGCGGAATCCCGTGGTGTTCGTCTTTCAGCCTGCGGAAGAGGGGAAGGGCGGTGCCCGAGCTCTCACCGAGGCGGGCATCATCGGCAAATTCGGCATCGAACGAGTGCTCGGGCTGCATTTCTGGCCCAAATTGCCCTATGGAACGCTTTTCACCCGCCCCGGTCCCATCACGGCGCTTTCGGATCGTTTCCACGTGGAAATCCAGGGTGCCGCATGTCATGCGGCGTCGCCCCATATGGGGGTGGACCCGATCGCGGTCGCTGCCCACGTTCTTCTTGCGTTGCAGCACCTTACGAGCCGCGAGGTCGATCCTCTCGACAGTGTGGTGATCTCGGTGGGGCAGATCGAAGCGGGCGATGCCTACAACGTGATCCCCGAGAGGGCCCATCTGTGGGGAACGCTTCGTACGTTCGATCCCGCTCTGCGGGATCGCATGCAGAAGCGACTCGAGGGAGCGGTTGTCGATGTCTGCCGGGCGTTTCTCAGTACGGCCGGGGTGGAGTATGTGCGGAACTATCCTCCCGTGTCGAACGATGGAGAACTGACAAGACAGGTTCTGGAACTGTCGCGGCATTTCTTCGGCGTGGAGGAGACACATGTGCTGGACCGTCCGCTTCTGGCCGGAGAGGATTTCTCGTTCTATTCCCTCGAGTGTCCCGCGAATTTCATGCTTCTCGGGACTGGTGCGGAATATGGTCTGCATCATCCGAAATACGACGTTCCCGAGGAGTTGCTCCATCTTGCCTCTGCCTGGCAGGCCTTTCTGGCCCTTACGTTGTGAACGGTGATCCCACCTCCGCGTCCTTCGGAAAAGAGCGTGCGGGGGCCGGATCGTCGGGATACGGAGTTGGAACCGACTGGAGGATGCGAAGAGTGGGTGCACTTGGGCGTCTCGAAGAGCACATCATGCGGCGATGTCGGGAGGAATTGGGCGAAAAAGCCCTCTGGTGGCGCGGGGAATGGTGGTCCAGGGGGGCTTTTCTCGGCTTGGCCGATCAATGCACGGTGCAACTGGAGAAGAACGGTTTTTCGCCCGGGCAGCGCCTGGGGCTCCTCCTGCCGAATTCCCCTCTTTTTCTGGCGCTTTCCCTTGCGGCATGGCGACTTGGGGGAGCTGTGATCCCCCTGAACCTCCAGGCTGGATTTTCTGCGATCCAGAAGGCACTGCGTTTTTCCGACGTTTTCTCCGCCGTCCTTCCCCAGGGAATGGAATCTTTGGCCGAAGGGCTTGTCAGCGCGGGAATTCCCGCGGCGGCCATGCCTCTGGAAGGCCCCCTTTCGGAGATGCCCCGTCGTGCCGGAGCGAACATGGGGAATGCCACGGCGGTCATCTTCTTCACCTCCGGAACGACGGGATCTCCCAAAGCCGTTCCCGTGTCTCATGCGAACATCCTCGACAATGTCACCGCCTCCATGGCGCACGTGCAGGATCTCAGGGAGGGGGAGATCATGTCGAACGTTCTCCCGAACTTTCACGCCCTCGGATTCACCGTGTGCGGTGTTCTTCCCTTGGTCATGGGGCTCTCTCAGGTGCTGATGCCTTCCTTCATGCCCGCCGAGGGAACTCTCGACGCAATTCTCCGGGCTGATGCATCCATCCTGGTCGGGGTTCCCACCCTCATCGCCCTTCTGTTGGCTGCCGTCGGAAGACGCGGTGAGCCCCTGCGGCAAATCCGGCTGCTTGTGTCCGGGGGGGACCGTTTCCCCACGAAACTCGACCGACGCTGCCAGGAACTGCTCGGTGTAGGTGCTCTGGAGGGATACGGTCTTACCGAGACGTCGCCTGTGGTGAGCGTGAACCGTTCCATGGGAGAACGAAAACTGGGTACTGTGGGGACCTGCCTTTCCGGATACTCCGTTCAGATTCGAGACGAGGCGGGGAATGTTCTTCCTCAGGGCGGAGAAGGGATTTTGTGGCTCAAGGGTCCTTCGGTGACGGAGGGATATTTTCTTGCTCCGCAACTCGCGGCCGCCCGGTTCGACCAGGAGTGGTTCAACACGGGGGATGTGGTTTTCATGGATGAGGCAGGATATCTCTCGATTCTCGACAGGGCGAGCGACGTGATCATCGTCGGTGGATTCAATGTCTACCCCCAGGATGTGGAAAGCGTTCTTCTGGAACATCCCGGTGTTCTGGAGTGTGCTGCCGTGGGTGTTCCGCACTCTGTCAGCGGGGAAGTCGTGAAGGCGTACGTCATTCCCCCCCGGGGAGTTCTCGTTGAAGCGCGGGAGTTGATTGCCTACTGCAAGGAGCATCTCGCGCACTACAAGGTTCCGAGAAAGATTGACATCGTGGACGAATTGCCCCGGTCCGGGATCGGCAAGATCCTGAAACGCGAGCTCCGTTACTGGTAGGATTTTTCGAAAAGGAGTGTGAGCCGGTTGTTCGATTCCTTCGACGTGCGGATTCGCTCCCGCCTCTCCCCGGGAGAACGGCGGGGGCTCGAATCCTTTCTCGCCGCCCATGGTCTTTTCTACGAAGGAAATCCGGAGATAACGGTCTTTCTCGAAGATACGGAAGGAAGGATCGTTGCCACGGGAAGCCTTGAGGGAAAGGTCATCAAGATGGTGGCGGTGGATCCGGCCTGGCAAGAGGCGGGGCTTTCCTCGAAAGTGGTCTCTCTTCTGGTTGGGGAGGCGCGTTCCCTGGGGCGGACATCTCTGTTCGTCTTCACCAAACCCGAAGCGGGAGACCGATTTCTCGCTCTGGGTTTTGTGGAACTCGCACGCTATGATCCTCACGTGACGCTTCTTGAAATGGGAGAACCGGGAGTCGAGGCGTACAAGCGATATCTTCGGGAGGAACGCCTCTCTTCGTTTCCGCCGGGTGTCCGGATCGGAGGAGTCGTGGTCAACTGCAATCCCTTCACGAGAGGGCACCTCTGGCTCATGGAGCGGGCGAGTACCTTGTGCGAGCATCTCTATGTCGTGGTGGTGGAAACCGACCTTTCCGTTTTCCCGTTTAAGGACCGGCTGCGGCTTGTCCGGGAGGGGACGGCGCATCTCGGCAATGTAACGGTTCTTCGGAGTGGTGACTATGCAGTCTCCCCCGCAACATTTCCCTCCTATTTCCTCAAGGATCGCGATGACCTCGCGAAGGCAAGGATCCAGACCCGACTCGATGTGGCGCTCTTCGCGAGACTTTTCTGTCGCGAGCTGGGCATTCACACCCGTTTTGTCGGGACGGAACCCTATTGCCCGGTCACGCGGACCTACAACGAGGCCATGCGCGAGGTCCTCCCCCCCCTTGGCGTCGAGGTGGTGGAACTTCCGCGACTTCCCCTCGAAGAAGGAGGTGCGGCGATCTCGGCTTCCGCAGTGCGGCAGGGACTTCGCGAGGAAAATTGGGATCTCGTGCGACGCCTTGTTCCCGATGTGACCTGGGCGTATCTGCGTGACGCTTCCACCGCCGGAATTTTGGAGCGGGTGCGGAAGAGCGAGACTCGCCACTGAATTTCCTACGGACAGAGTTCATCCAGCTCGTTCAGCGCTTCCCGAAGGGAGTTCCTGCGGGGGGAATGGTCTGTCAGCACATCGCCGATGGCGACAAAGAGACCCCTTCCGAACCGGAGCTGTGCTTCCAGGTCGCTTTGAGCATCTCCGAAATAGAGCGGAAACAGGGATTTCATCCGTTCCGCCAGGAGGCGCAGCCCTTCCGGAGAGGGTTTGAGGATGCCGTCCTCAGGAGTGATGCACAGGTGGGAAGGAAAGTCCTGCCAACCCAGTTTTTCCAGCGCGAGAGCCAGTTCATCTCTGGGGCGTCCCGTGTAGATGCCGCAGGGAAGGGGCAGGGACGACCAGTGCAGGGAGAGTTCGGGCGTCTCACTGCGCCATAGTCCGGCCCCTCGGGCGTAACGGGGGCTCGCCTTCCGGATCCGCTCGTAGTCGGAGCCGAGGTAGAGTTCTTCGCAGAGGCGTCTCGTTTCTTCTCTGGAAGGGCCATTGCCGAAGGAGGCAATGACCCAGGGCGCGATGTCCTTGTCCCGGGGACAGCTGTTGAGAGTGCGTTCCCAGTCCTTCGGAGAGGGGAACGCTTCGTCGAGAGATGTCTTCCCCGAGGAGGCTGCGGCGGCCAGAAAAGCCCAGGCGATGTCATAATCGTCGTTGAATCCAGGGTGGCGTTTGGTGACGCGCAGATGTTCGTCGCAGAAGGGTGAAGAAGGAACGTCCTTTCTGCCGAGCAGGTGATGCCATCCGAGACGGATTCCTTCGCGGATCACTTCCGGGTAGGAACGACGGACGTCGATGAGGACGCCATCCACGTCGAAGATGAAGCTGTCCGGTGCCGTGCGGGAATACATGGGACCGACTCCTCTGTGTTGATATTGTCTTCCGGAAAGAGGCGTCTTCGCCTCCGGCGGCAAGAAGGGTACCAGATCGGAGAGGGAATGTATATGATCGAAATTCCGCTGGATCGGGAATCCTCGCAGGCTCTCTACCGCCAGATCGCCTCGCACCTGAGTCTCATGATCACGCACGGTGCCTTTCCAGGAGGGCATCGTCTTCCCGGAGCGCGCTCCCTCGCACGATTCCTGGGTGTGAGCCGCATCACGGTCGAGCAGTCCTACGCGCTTCTAGAATCTGCGGGAATGCTTCGCATCGAGGGACGAAGCGGTGCTTTCGTGATACCTCCGTCCGGTGCGTGTGCATCCCGGGAAGAGTTTCTTCCACATGTCGATATGGCCTCGGGATTGCCCTCGCCCGGTCTCGTTCCGGGAGGACAGATCGGCAAGCTCTGCAGAGATCTTTTTACCGCCTCCGGAGAGGATGTCCTTCTGGGAAGTCCGCTTGTGGGGGATACGGGGCTTCGGCATGCCCTTGTGCGCCATGCCGCGACGAGAGGAATTCCCGCTAGGTGGGAAGACGTGGTGGTGGTCTCCGGAGCACAGGAAGGGCTGTATCTTGCTGTGGCTACCCTCGCCGCGCAGGGTGTCCGGAAAATCTGGGTCGAGAGCTTTACGTACCCCCGGATTTTCGGCCTGGCCAGATCCCTCGGAATCGGCGTGGGATTGCTCCCCATGGAGGAACGATTCCTCGGGGAGGCCCTGACGCGGGTTCGTCAGGGAGAGGTCCTCTATCTCATTCCCAGTTTTCAGAACCCAACGGGGAGAACGCTTTCCTTGCGTCTTCGGGAACAGGTGCTTGCCGCTGCAGTGGAACGACGGTTTTGGATTATCGAGGACGATGCCTACGGAGAACTCCGCTACGGTGAGACAAGTGTTCCCGCCCTCAAGGCGATGGCGGAAAGGGAGCGGATTCTCTATCTCGGGTCGTTCAGTCAGCTTCTTTTTCCGGGATTGCGCTTGGGGTACGTGCTCGTTCCCCGGGAAATTCTATCGTCTTTTTGTGCGGCGAAGGAACAGATTTCGGGAGCGACTTCGTCTCTCGTGCAGCATCTCGTCCGCGGGTTCATCGAGGAAGGCCGTCTCGAAGAGTCGCTTTCCGCCGCACGGACGCTCATGGCGCAGCGGATGCGCCATTTGGCGGAAGAGTTGCGGAGAATGCTCCCCGGATGGCATTTCGAGCAACCCATGGGAGGTATCTATCTCTGGCTGCACACACCGGGGGTGACTGGTTCGAAACTTGCCGCGGCGGCGAGACGGAAGGGGGCTCTCGTCTCCGCGGGAGGTGCGTTCACCTTTCCCGAGGACGATGCCGTGGAGACCCTCCGTCTTTCTGTAAGCTGCGAGGGACCGGAGGGAATCCGGGAAGCCGTGGGGATTCTCGCGGAGATCCGGAGGTTGGGCACATGAACGTCATCGTGCATGCCGTCCTTGATGGCCGAGACGAGCGGAGGTATCTCCAGGAAAGTCTGTTCGAGCGAGGGGCTTCCGTCATCGTGCAGTTGGCGCTGAACATCCCCGGATATCCGAAACGTATGGAGGGCGACCTGCCGTGCCTTCTGCGCACCTATACGTTGTTTCGAAGGGCTCTCCCGGACGGCGCGGGTTTTTTGGCCCGTTGCCTGTTGGAAAATGGAGCAGGACTCGCGCTTTGCACGGCCTTGCTCGACGTTGACGAAAATGCGCTCAAACGGCTTTGCGTTTTTCTGGAGGCGGGCCTTCCCTGGGGAAGGATTCTCGACGCGGATGTGGTGGTTCCTCAGGGCCCCTTGTCCCGAAGGGAATTCGGGTTTCCTCCGAGGTGTTGCCTTCTCTGCGAGGATGATGCAAAAAGTTGTGCCCGGCGGGGTGCCCACTCCATGCATGCTCTCCGAGAGACTGCACGCGTGCTGCTGGCACGGATCCACGACAGCGGGGAGAGGGCTCAGCGCTCTTCCGGGGGGTTTTCTGCCGCATCCGCGTCAATGAGATAACGTTTCCAGAGAAAGAGGGCGATTCCGGCGCTCAGCGTGCCGAAAAGAATCCCCAGGGCAATGAGATCCGGACGCCCTTTTTCGAAGAAGTACCCCCCCAGTCCAGCCACGGCCTTGGCGTATCCCACGATCGATCCGAGTGAAAAAAGCAGAACGACGAAACGCATGAGACTACCTCCAGGAATTTTTCTTTTCTCTCACGAGGGAAGTGCCCATCATTCGGGAAAAGAGTTGTGTGCACTGACAGGTGGTGATACAATCAGCGCGTTTGGGAAACATGCACAAAAGTTATGCAGTTGAGAGCAGGTCCGAAGACGAGGAGGCACCGACGTGAGAGAACCCAGATTATATACTACATCCGCCGATTATGTATACCAGGAACTGCGCCACCGGATCATCACGAAGCAACTCAAGCCGGGGCAGCGGCTTCCCGAGGTCAATATCGCCGTTCAGATGGGGGTCAGTCGGACTCCCGTGCGAGAGGCGCTGCGGCGGCTGGCCAGCGAAGGGCTCGTCCTTGTCATTCCCAACAGCGGTGCCCGTTTGGCTTCTCCGAACAGGCGGGAGATCGAAGACGCCTATGTGGTTCGCGAACAGCTGGAATCCCTGGCGATCAGACTTGCCGTGGCACGTCTTTCGGATCGCCATCTCCGCCGCCTTGAGGAGACCGTCATCGCGGAAGAGCGCGCCTTCGAGGAGAAGAACCTGGAACTGTACCTCGAGGTCAACGAGTCATTTCATCGAATCATCGCCGAGGCCAGCGGAAACAGAGTCTTGGCAGATTATGTGGAGAACATTCTGGCGAGAACCAATGTGTACATCGTCTTCTACGACCCCTTCTACGACATCGAGACAAATCCCAGCATCGCCGAACACCGGGCCATCGTAAACGCGTTACGTCTCCGGGACGAAGAAAAGGCCGTGGCACTCATGCGGGAACACCTGGCACTTTCCATGCAGGATCTCCGTCGTCCCGAAGAGGAAGCTGTCCAGAAGAAGGAGACGGAGTGAGCGTCGTTCTCGCTTGACCGGATATGAAAAACATGCAGAGAGGCGCTCCTCTTCGGGAGGTGCGCCTCTTTTTTTCCGGAGGCCACGCTTTACCTCTTCTTGGGGAAGATATTAGCGATATCGAAGAAGCGTTGCCGGTTCAAACCGGAGGAGCTTTTCCGAAAGTCACATCACCGCAGAAGAAAGGGGGCGCCCTCAATGGGTGCACGAACGCTGCCGACGCTTGATCTGAAAAGGAATTACGCTCGCGTGAAGGATGAGATCACCGAGGCCCTGTCGAAGGTGCTTGAAAGTCAGCATTTCATTCTGGGGCCTGAGGTAAAGGCTCTGGAGGAGGAAGTGGAGCAGTATCTGGGAGTTCCCTCCGCCGTGGGATGTGCATCGGGATCGGATGCGCTGTTTCTCGCCCTCATGACGCTGGGTATCGGAGAAGGAGACGAGGTAATCACCACACCCTTCAGCTTCTTCGCCACGGTAAGCTGTATCGTCCGCACGGGAGCACGCCCGGTTTTTGCGGACGTGGACCCTCGCACATACAACATTCGCCCGGATCTGATCCTTGAAAAGGTGACTCCCCGGACGAAAGCGGTCATTCCTGTTCATCTTTTCGGGCAGATGGTTCCCCTGGAGGAGCTTCGAAAACCTCTCGAAGAGCGGAACATCGCTCTTGTGGAGGATTGTGCTCAATCCTTCGGTGCATGGCGGAATGTGGAAGGGAAACCACTTCGTTCCGGTGCCGTGGGCGATATGGGGTGCTTCTCCTTTTTTCCGACCAAGAATTTCGGGTGTTACGGTGATGGCGGCATGGTCACTACCACCTGCAGTGACTATGCGGAACGTCTTCGTCGTCTCCGTGTGCACGGTGCGGACAGTACCTACTTTCACAAGGAAGTGGGACTCAACAGCCGCCTGGACGCCATGCAGGCGGCCATTTTGCGGGTCCGTCTGCGCCACGTTTCCGCCTGGAACGAGGAGCGGCGGCAGGTGGCGGAGCGCTACAGGCTCCTTTTCGCCGAGGCGGGGCTTCTCGACCGCATCGCGCCTCCGGAAGAGGTGAAGGACAACTATCATATCTATCATCAGTATGTGGTGCGGGCGGAGCGGCGGGATGCTCTTCTGACATTCCTCGGCGAAAGGGGCATTGCCGCTCGGGTCTATTATCCGCTCTGTCTCCACCTGCAACCCTGTTTTGCCTTCCTCGGCTATGGCGAGGGAGAAATGCCCGTGGCGGAAGCGTTGACGCGGGACGTCCTGGCTCTTCCCATCTTCCCGGAACTCACCGCAGAGGAGCAGGAGTGGGTCGTCGAGACCATCGCGGAGTTCTATCACCTCTAGACTGACCAATATTGTCCTTTCTGCTGTTTTCGGATATACTACCGATGCGGATGGTTGCCCGCATCGGTAGTATGTGTTGAAAGCAGGACGATTTTCTCTGGATTCCGTTTATGGAGGTGATATCCATGTTTCCCTTTTTTTTCGACTCCACGTTTCTCCTTCTTCTTCCGGCGCTTTTCCTGGCTATATGGGCACAGATGAAGGTGAAGGGGGCGTTTCACCGATACAGTCAGGTCGCTTCTCGACGGAATCTCACCGCCGGACAGGCGGCGCGGATTCTTCTCGACCGCTTCGGCCTTTCGGGTGTCCCCGTGGGCATGGTTCCGGGAGAGCTGACGGACCATTACGACCCCAGGGCCAAATCCCTTTCCCTCTCCCAAAGTGTCTATAACAGTACCAGCATCGCCGCCATCGGCGTTGCTGCTCACGAGGTCGGGCATGCCGTGCAGGATTTGAAGGCCTATGCACCACTTCGCCTGCGGAACGCCATTGTTCCCGTGGCGAACATCGGGTCGGGTCTTGCCTTTCCGCTCTTCTTCATCGGGCTCATCATGAGAGCGCCGGTGCTCATGAACGTGGGAATCCTCGTGTTTCTCGGCGTGGTGGTCTTTCATCTGGTGACGCTCCCGGTGGAGTTCGATGCCAGTTCCAAGGCACTGCGCCTTTTGGGTGAAACACAGATTCTGGCTCCCGACGAGATCGGCGGTGCTCGTGCGGTACTGAACGCCGCCGCCCTGACCTATGTGGCGGCCACGGTGATGGCGGCCGCACAGCTTCTCCGCTTGGTTCTGCTTCGTGGCATGGTGGGTGGGCGAGACGATTGACACGAGTGCAACACCGGTGCCGGAACGGGAAAATCTTCTGTAAGAGATGCTCAAGACCGTTATATAATGGGGTGGCCGGCCACCCCATTTTTTATTATTCAGAGGCCGACAAGAAAGGAGATCCCTTGCCGTGCATCCCATGTTGCTGATTTTCGGGGTTTTTCTGCTGCTTTTGCCGTGGGTGGGGCTCGTGCTTCTCCTTTTCTTTCTGTTCCTGTTTCTGCTTCTCCTGCCGCTTGGTTTTGCGGCGAACTCTTTTTTCTGGCTTGTCGCGGGGCCCCGGAGGATCTTTCGTGTTCTCACGAACAGGGCGGTCCGTCGCAACCATGCACTGGAGCACGCCACGGTGAACGTCCTGGAGGAGCGCTTCGGTCCTCTGAACATTTCCGGACTTGCCTTCGACGATGGCTTTTCCCTGAGGGGAGGCGTTCTGGATCCTGCTGTCGTGATTGAGGCGGCTCGACAGGCGCTTCGTCGACTGCGTGACGGGGAGGTGCATCTTGCGCTGCACCGGAAGTGCGGAACGACCATCATCGTGACGAATACCCTTGCATCGCTCCTGTTCCTCACGCTTCTCGTACTGTCGGGACACGTCACTTTTCTCTCCGTCGTGCTCCTTCTTTTTCTCGCCCAGTTGATCGGCCCCGTGGCAGGAATGTTCGTGCAGAAATACATGACTACGGCGGTGGATGTGGAGCGACTGGAGATTTCAGGCGTCGAGATCAGGGGAAACAGAGTCGCGCACTCTATGCGAATACGTTTTGTGCTTCCCGAGGAACTGTTTGTTGCCACGCGACAGCGCGGAAACGTTCGCGAACCGGAGATCCTGTTCTGATGCGGGGTGTCGAGGCGGCACTTCTCGTCTGGGCGGAAGTAGAGAAAGGCGCTTTCGCGTCGGAAAAGCTCCGTGCAGTGACGGCGAATGTCGCGGGAACGGAACGGATTCTTGCGACGACGCTCGTGTACGAGGCGCTCCGACGAAAAAATCTCTGGGAACATCTCCTGGAAAAACTAGCCAGACGCCCTCTCGCGGAACTTGGAAAGGATGAACGAGCCGCCCTTCTTCTTGGAACGGCAGGCCTCTGTTCGCTTCGGACGTTTGCACCCGCAGTGCTTGTGAGTGCGCTCGTGTCGGAGATGAAGCGGCGCAAAGGGCACGGTGCGGCGAATTTCGTCAATGCCGTGTTGCGTGGGGCCGTGGAAACTGCACCTGCATTGATGGAAGATCTGAAATCGAGTGCCACGCTCAAAGAATTTGCGCTCTTCCGAGGCATTCCTCAATGGGCGGCATCTCTTTGGGAGCGGGAAATCGGCGGAGCCCAGGCGAAAAGACTGATCCGCCTTCTCGCCATGAAAAATTTCGCTTCCCTGCGCCTTGCCTCCGAGGGGGAGCGCCCAGCCTACCTGGAGGAGTTGCGGTACCACGGTATTCACGCCTGGCCCTCGCCGCTCCTTCCTTTCGGTGTGAGAACGGCATCGACGCTTCATCCTCCAACACTCCCCGGTTTCGCTGCGGGAAGGGTTTCCCTGCAAAGCGAGTCCGCCATGCTTGTCGGCGGAGTTGTCGCGTCTTTCTGGGAGGCGAGGCGGGGCATTCTCGATATGTGTGCCGGAAGAGGCGGTAAGACGGCGCTGTTGGCGCAACTTCTGCCGGAAGCCCGAATCGAGGCATGGGAGTTATCCCCAGGCAAGGCAAGGGCTCACGAAAGGGAAATGAGGCGTCTCGGCTTTTCGGAGAGAGTACGCCTCTTCCACGGTGATGCCCTGGTTCTCGAACCGGGGGAATCTCCGGGAATGGTCCTCCTCGACGCGCCGTGCACGGGAAGCGGAACCTGGGGACGCCATCCGGAAGGGAAGTGGCGACTTTCGGAGAGACATGTGTCTCTCTGTGCGGAGCTTCAGAAGGAACTTTTGTCCAAAGCCATTCAAATAGTTGCTCCGGGAGGCCATGTAGTGTACGTTACGTGCAGTCTCTTTCGGGAGGAAAACGAACAAGTGGTGGCGGATGTCCTGAGCCGTTTCCGGAATGTGGTGGACATGCCCTTTGCCGGAGGGAAACCCTTCCAGAAGGGACGTCCTTGGGGTGCGGCATTGTGGCCTCTTCTCCCCTGGATTGAAGGTTTTTATGTCTGTGTGCTCAAAAAGCGGGAGTGACGAGCCGTGTTTGCGTGACGAACCACGTCCTCGATGGAAAAGAGACGTGCGAGGAATGCGGGAATGACGGCCTTCCGGAGGAACGCGGTCGGGAAGGGGAGGAAGCGAAAAAATCATGAAAAAAATAGTCACGTTGACCTTGTTTCTCGTGTTTCTTGTTGTTTTGGGATCAGGCGTGTTCACCGTCTACGCTGTTTTTTGGGGAGGCAAGGAGGTTTCCGTTCCTTCCCTGGAGGGAATGTCCATCATCGAAGCAGTGGACGTTGCCCAGCGCATGGGATTGGTTGTGCGCGTGGATCAGGTCGATTCACTCAAGAAGTCCGGACTGGTGCTGTCGCAATGGCCTGCTGCGGGGACGCTCGTGAAGAACGGGAAAGTCCTTATCCTCAAAGTCAGCAAAGGAGGACAGCGGTTTCCTCTTCCCGATGTGCGGGGTATGGAGTATGAGCAATCCCTCAGAGCGCTGCAGGAGGAGGGATTCACCGCAGGAGATGTGATCCGGGTCTCCCACCCGCAAGTGCCGCCCGGAGTGATCGTCGCCCAAAGTCCCGCCGCGCCCGCAGCGGTTCCCCGAGAGACGCGAGTGGACCTTCTCGTGAGCCTTGGAGGTGCCAAGGCCGGAACCGCAGTTGTTCCGGACCTGGCGGGGCGGAACGAAGCCGAGGCGAAGCGCCTTCTCGAAGGTTCGGGGCTTAAACTCGGAACTGTGCGGTATCTTTATACGCAGACCACGCCCCCGGGTGTGGTAATGCGCATGGAACCCGCAGCCGGAAAAACCGTGAGCCAGGGAGCGCGAGTGGAGATTATCGTCGCCACCGCTCAGAAACCCAAGGAGACCCCTCCGCAGGAAGTCACCGCTCCCGGAGCGGTGACAATCCCGGGGCAGCAAAAGCCGGGACAGCAGACAGTCGTGGTGGAACAGCCCTCCCAAACGTTGCCGCAGGTGCATGAACCGGCTCGCCCGACGTCGGTTCCCCAGGCGCCACCACAGACATCTCCCGAGGCCGTGAAGAAACTGGCCAAAATACGGTATCAGGTGCCTCCTTTGACGAAGCCTTTGGAATTGCGCATCGAGATCGTGGATGTCAAGGGGACGAGACAGATCCTGAAGAAGGAAGTCAAAGGCGGCGAATACATCACTCTCAATGAGCCCTACCAAAATGAAGCAGCGGTGACGATCTACCTCGGAGGCGATTTCGTGTGGCAGGACAGGTATCGATGAATCTGTTCCAAACCAGGGAGCGCCGGCCTCTTCTCGCGCCTTCTCTGCTCGCGGCGGATCCCCTCGGGATGCGTGTCCATATCGATGCACTGAATGGAACGCATCAGTGGCTTCACTTGGATATAATGGACGGACATTTTGTCCCGAATCTCTCTTTTGGCCCGATGTTTTTGAGTGCGTTGCGACGTAGCTACCCGGAAGTGCCGATGGATGTGCACCTTATGGTGGCTTCTCCGGAATCGTTTCTCGCCCCCTTCGCGACTCAGGGGGCCGATGTGCTCACCGTGCACGTGGAGGCCACGCCTCATATTCATCGCCTCCTGCAATCCGTTCGGGAATTGGGAGTTCATCCGGGTATAACGCTCAATCCGGGAACGCCGGTGGAATTTCTGTACCCGGTGCTTCATCTGGTGGATTTGGTCCTCGTCATGTCCGTGAATCCGGGTTTTGGAGGGCAATCCTTCCTGCCGGAGGTTGTGCCGAAAATCGAGGCGCTTCATCGTTTCCGCGAAGTGCAGGGACTTCCGTTTCTCATCGAGGTTGACGGCGGCGTTTCCACGGAGAACGCGGAACGCCTCGTGAAAAGCGGGTGTGACGTTCTCGTGGCGGGGAATTCCGTGTTCGGTACGCCACAGCCTGAACTGGCGGCGAATGCTTTGCTGGAAGCGGGGAGGAGGGGGTTGAACCGTGGATGAGGGACACGTGTCCTTTGGAGAGCTTGGTGCCAGAGCACGGGAAATGAGGCTGGCAAAGGGCATTTCCCTCTCGGAGGTCTCTTTGCACACGCGCGTGAGAGAGCATATCCTTTCCGCCATTGAAGAAGGGCGCTTGGAGGATCTGCCGGCGGCAGTCTACGTGCGCGGTTTTGTCAAATCCTATCTGTCCTTTCTTGACGCGGAGGATCTATGGCCCGCATTCGAGAGGGCGATCCCGCTTGCGGGTGCGACGAACGTGACGCATGCGTTGGGTACGTATTCCACCGCCACGAAAGGCTTCCGCCGTGTTACTCGAAGAGGCGCCTACATTCTCCTCGTGCTGCTTGTCATCGCGGCGGTGGCATTTGCCTGGAGTCAGTGGGATACGATACGGCGCAGCGTCGCGGAGCGTACGACTCCCTCCGCGGTGGTGGTGCCTCCCCAAATGCCGGAAGCGACTTCGGAACCCCTTCCGGAGGCCGTTGACGGTACTGGAACGACGAGCCCCGACATCTCTCCTGCGGAAGTGGCGCGAGTGCTTTCCGAGATGTTCCCGAGCCCGGACCTTTCGCCCGATGCACTGCAGGTGTTGCTGCCCCTCTCCGACGAAGTTTCCCCTGTCTCGGAGGGGCCCGCGGGGGTGGAGAGCGTCGATTTCCCCTGGCTTCACGAGATGGCTCAGGCAACCCCCCAGCCGCAGCAGGAGGAGCCGATGGATCTTCTTCGCGTCGAGACTGCAGGAGCCTGCTGGGTGCAGGTTCGCCAGGGAGAACGGATCCTTTATACAGGAACGATGCAGAAGGGTGACTCGAAGGAATTCTCCGTCTCCGCCGAAACGAGCGTTCGGTTGGGGAATCCTGCAGTGGTGACGATCACATGGCAAGGAAAGAGCCTTCCCGCTTCGGATGGAACAGGCAAGCCCCGGACGATTCGCTTTACTCCCCAGGGGGAGATGCGATGACCATGGGGCGCTGTGGCCGGAAAGCATCCGACGCATGAAAATTCACCTTTTAAGCCTCGGATGTGCGAAGAATCAAGTGGACAGCGAACGCTTCGCCGGCATCGCCCGGAAAGGCGGACACTGTCTCGTCGACGACGTATCCGCCGCGGAGATGGTTCTCGTAAACACCTGCGGTTTTATCGCGTCCGCCGTCGAGGAGGGCGTGGATGTTCTCCTCGACCTGGAGCAATTGAAAAATCAGGGGGTCATCAAGAAGATCGGGGTTCTCGGCTGTTTGGTGGAGCGGTATGAAAAAGAGCTTCGCCAGGAGCTCCCTCTGGTTGATTTTTGGGGTGGCGTTGAGGCGTGGGAATCCCTTGGATCGTTTCTCGGCGTGCCTTCGTCAGCCGGCTCGTGCCGTGTCCTCTTTCCCGGCATCGCTTCCTGGTCGCGCTACCTGAAAATTGCCGAGGGGTGTGACAATCGCTGTAGCTATTGCATGATTCCATCCATTCGAGGTTCCTTGAGAAGCCTTCCGCCTGCCGAGGTGATTGCTGAAGCGGAGCGCCTTGTGGAAACGGGAGCCCGCGAGATCTGCCTGGTGGCGCAGGATCTCACCATGTACGGTGTCGATTTCGGCAAAAACGCACTGCTTCCTCTTTTGGCGGATCTTTCCCGGTCTTTGCCGTCGCATCTCTGGCTACGCCTGCTTTATCTCCATCCCGATCGGGTCGACTGCCGTTTCTGGGATGCCCTACGGGCTTTTCCCCAGGTTCTTCCCTACGCGGATATTCCGGTGCAGCACGCAGATGCCCGCATCCTCTCCGCAATGAACAGGAGGGGCGAGGGATCGACCTTCTCCAGGAG
The DNA here is from genome assembly GCA_002425685.1 of Synergistaceae bacterium UBA5560. Taxonomy (GTDB): domain Bacteria; phylum Synergistota; class Synergistia; order Synergistales; family Aminiphilaceae; genus Aminiphilus. Next base: position 24,501 of record DIMS01000110.1, read on the forward strand.
CCTTCTTTATGCGAGAGAGTTGGACCCCGATTTCACGCTTCGTACCACCGTCATGGTGGGATTTCCGGGAGAGGACGAGAAAGCTTTTTCGAATCTCCTGCGCTTTATCGAAGAAGTTCGGTTCGACCGCCTGGGCGGGTTCATCTTTTCCACCGAGGAAGGAACTCCTGCGGCGTCTTTGGGACAGCAGGTTCCCGCGGAAATCGGAAAGGGGCGGTTGGATCGCCTCATGCGGCTTCAGGAGGATATTTCCTACGAAAGGCAACTCCGTTTTGAAGGTCGGACTCTCGATGTCCTCGTGGAGGAACACGATGTCGCCGCTGGCGTCGCTTGGGGGCGCTCGTTCCGTGAAGCTCCGGAGGTGGACGGTGGAATCGAGATTGCTGGTTGTGCCGAGCTGCTTCTGCCTGGAACGGTTATTTCCGTTCGCATTACCGAGGTAACGGAGCATGATATGACAGGGGAGGCTCTTGCGCGATGAGCAGCAGTTTTGGCAACGCATGGTGTACACCCCTGGCCACACTGGGGGGGCTTGGACGCCTCACGGCGATGCCCGGAACGGTGGGCTCCGTGGCGGCTTTTCTCGTCGCGCTTCTCGTTCCGATCCCGCTGTGGGTGATCGCGGCGGTCGCAGTGGTCGGCGGTATTGCCGCCGACGTTCACGCACGCCGCACGGAAACCCCCGATCCTCCGGAGGTCGTGATCGACGAAGTGGTGGGAACATGGATCGCCATGTTCGGCCATTCTCCCGCGAATGCTCTTGGGGCACTGTTCCTTTTTCGCGTGTTGGACATTGTGAAACCTTTTCCGGTCTGTACTCTGGAAAGGCTTCCCGGGGGCGTGGGAATCATGGCGGATGACATCGCCGCTGGAGTCGGTGCGAACCTGATTCTCCACGGATTTCTGTGGCTGTTCCTCCGGGGCGGTTTCGCCTCTTTCTTTGGATGAGCCGCGCCGTGATGTTCCGCAGGAAAGCCACTCTCGTCGCCGTTGGTGACGAATTGCTCCGGGGAATCGGCCGGGAGGAGAATTGTCGCTATGCCGCGGAAAAACTTACCGCTCTGGGATGGGAAATCGCTGGAATGGAGGTCGTCGCCGACGACGTGAAAGCGATCGTGGATGTTTGTCACCACTGGATAGGGTCCGTTGATCTTCTCGTGTTCTCCGGAGGTCTCGGTCCTACCCATGACGACAAAACCCGGAATGCCTTGGCGACTTTCCTGGAGGCGGAGCTGTTTCCGACCGTGCTTTTCGATGAGGTGATCAAGCGGTACGAGGGAGATCTCGAACGGAAGCGCCGCGTCGAGGGCTTGCGTTCCACTCAGGGAGCGATTCCTGCCTCCGCTGAAGCGATCTTCAACCCTCTCGGAACCGCGTTGGGAATTCGCTTCGATCACTCCGACACGAGGGTCCTGTCTCTTCCGGGAGTTCCCTGGGAATTTCGGGCCATGGCGGATGAGGCATTTTCCTCTTTGGAGAAGGGATCGACAGCATCCACAAAGATCCGCGTGATCGGAATGGGAGAGACTGTTCTTGCCTCTCGCATTTCCCCGCTTCTTGCGGATTCTTCTCTGGCGGTTTCCATTTTGCCATCCCCGGAAGGCGTGACCGTCGTGCTCCGGGGCGAAGAAGCGGCCGTCCTCTCCGGTGAGAAAACAATGCGTCGCTTGTTGCCCTGCGACTGCCTTCCACCAGGAGTGCCGACCCTTGAGGAGGCGCTTGTGCGTGCCGCGGAAGCGAGAGGCGTGACGTTTGCCACTGCCGAATCCTGCACAGGGGGTCTTGTTGCTGCCAGAATCACCGATGTGCCGGGTTGTTCCGCCGTATTCAAGGGTGGTGTGGTCTGCTACGCCGACGATATCAAGATGCGGCTTCTGAGGGTTTCGGAAGCCGTTCTCCGCGAGGACGGGGCTGTGAGTGAACGGTGTGTCCTCGCCATGGCAGAAGGAGCGAGGACTGTGTGCAGAGGTGACATGGCCGTGGCTGTCACTGGCATTGCAGGACCTTCGGGCGGCTCGCCGCGTAAACCTGTCGGAACTGTGTGGGTCGGCATCGCTGATGAAAGGGGATCCGAAGCGACGCTCCATCGCCTTTTCGGAGATCGTGCCTTCGTGCGCGCCAGGACGACAGCGCTGGCACTGGAGTGGTTGTGGCGTCGCGTCAAGGAGAAATGACCATGGACGAACTTCTCCGCAGTTTTGTGTGTCTTCCCTTGCAGCATGATCTGCAGAAAAGGATTGCCGCATGGATACGTGAGCTGAAGAATACGGCTCCCTCGTTGAAATGGGTACGCCCCGAGGCGCTTCACGTGACACTCAAGTTTCTCGGATCCCTTCCTTATCCGCTTCTCTGTGACTACTGCGAAACTCTGAGGCGAACGTTACAGAGAGAAAAAATCCCTGCAATCGCCCTGAGGCTCGAAAATGTGGAGATGTTGCCTCATTTACGGGATCCTCGCGTTCTTTGTCTTCGGATCGGGGGAGATGTGGTTCTTCTTGAAAAACTTCAACGACTTGTTGAGAACGTGGCGGAAACGAAAGACATCCCCAGGGAAAAACGGCGCTTTCTGCCGCATCTGACACTTGCGAGAGTCCGAGAACCAAGAGACTGCAGCATTTTCCTTTTTGAAGCGCTCTCGTCGAATCCCCTTCATGGCGTCGAATGGATCGGGAACACACTTGTGGTTATGCAAAGCGATCTGCGACCGACGGGTCCGGTGTATACGCCCATCAGCGAGCAGACGCTTTTACCCTCGTCGTAGGAGGATTGGAAGATGGCAAAACGAAAGGACCAGTTGACTCGGGAAGATATTCTCGACCAGGCTTTGGGAGATATTCGCAGCAAATTCGGCGAGGGCGCGATCATGCGTCTGGGAGAACAGGCCAATCTGCCCCAGACGGAAGTGATCCCCACGGGAATCCTTCCACTCGACGTTGCTCTCGGTGTCGGAGGGCTTCCAAGGGGGAGAGTCGTGGAAATCTTCGGCCCGGAGGGATCGGGAAAGACGACCATCGCCCTTCATGCCCTGGCGGAGGCTCAGAAGCAGGGAGGCATCGTTGCCTTCATCGATGCGGAGCATGCGTTGGATCCCCGTCTGGCCGCCGCCGTCGGGGTGGACATCGCTTCCATGTACCTGTCTCAGCCGGACAGCGGCGAACAGGCACTCTACATCCTTGATGCGCTTGTCCGAAGCGGGGCTGTTGATATTGTCGTCGTGGACTCCGTTGCCGCCCTCAGCCCCCAGGCGGAGATCGACGGGAAGATCGGCGATCCTCAGCAGGTCGGTCTCCAGGCCCGGCTCATGTCTTACGCGTTGCGTCGTCTCACGTCCTCCATTTCCCGAAGCAGGACGGTGGTAGTTTTCATAAACCAGCTTCGTGCCCAGATCTCTTCAGGATACGGCTCCGGCCCTTCGGAAACCACTACCGGTGGAAGAGCGTTGAAATTCTACAGCTCTCTCCGCATTGAGGTAAAGCGCGGAAAAGCCCTGAACAAGGGGGACGATGCGATCGGGCACGAGCTGTGGATCAAAGTTGTGAAAAACAAACTGGCGCCTCCTTTCCGGACAGCCCATACCACTCTCGTTTACGGGAAAGGCGTTCCCAGGGAAATGGCCGCAGTGGATATGGCATTGGATATCGGTGTCATCAAACGTAAGGGCTCCTGGCTCGCCTATAAAGGGGAAACCCTCGGGCAGGGGAAGGACAACCTCGCCAAATACTTCCAGGAGCACCCGGAACTGCTTGCGGAGATCGTCCAGGAAGTGCTTGCCCGAAAAACGCAGGGAATGGGTCTCGATTTGTCATCTCCGAGCTCCTCCCCGGACGAGGAGGACGGAGGAAGTTCACATCCCTCGGATGAGCTTCTGCTCGAAGAGGGAATCCTTGATCTCGATGTCTCGCAGATAGAGGACAACAAGGACAACGCTTGATACAAAACGTCACGATCGTGCTCCGCGAAACACTCTGCGGGGAGGCTTCGGTCCGTTGAGGCAGTTGGTTTTTTCGCCACGGAAAAACTGTGTGAAAACTGAGCCGCAGGAGATGTTGACAGCTTTAGGGAGGGCTGATAAAATATCCCTTGCGCTCGCTAAGAAGAGCGAGCAGCGCTTCAGCACCTTGACAAGTTCGAAGGCAGCAGAGAGAGAGACGGGAAGGG
>DIMS01000096.1 GCA_002425685.1 Synergistaceae bacterium UBA5560
ATTGCAGCAGGTCGTAGGTCCAGGTCACGGTGAGGGGGTCCGGAAGGTTCTCCCCCTTTTTCAGCAGCGCCGAAAGACGGATGGGCGGGCGATGGGCCGGAAAGACCGCCTTGAACTTTCCCTCGGGGACGGTGCGGACCTGAAAGACAAGGCGCCAGCCGCCGGTGACATCGTTCTTGTGGAGTTGCTTTTCCAGCAACTGGCCTCCCTCGCCGACGGTGATGACGCTCGAAAGTCCCGCATCGGCGGAGAGGGTTTCCAGCTCTCCTCCCTCGAAGTCAAGGACGAACTTCGTGATGTCCGGAGCACTTTTGGCGGTACGGGTGGAGGCGGGAACGCCCAGAGAGAGCAGATCCTTCGGCAGAGCGCACCAGCGCAGGCGATAGGAAAAGGCGAGGGGGTCGTTTTCCTCCTCCACATCCGTGGTGCCCTCCTCCGGAGCGGGAGGTTCGGGGACCCAGAAGGCGACCATGTTGTCGTTGATCTCCTCCTCCGAGGGGATCTCGATGAGCTCCACCCTGCCGGGACCCCATTTGCCCTTCGCCTCCACCCAGAGGCTCGGACGCAGTTCGTAGCGGGCCTCCAGGTCCTGATAGTGGTCGAAGAGGCGGTCCTGCTGGAGCAGACCGAATCCGGCGAGATTTCCCGCCTTCCAGGAGGAGATGCCCAGGCGCTTGTTGTTTCCCAGGGGACGCCAGAGCCATTCCCCTTCGCCGGTGTGCAGCAGGAGCACGTCCGAGTCGTGCACCTCCGGACGGTAGTCACCGGGGCGGCCGTTCTCGGTCTCGCCGAAGAGGAACATGCTCGTGAGGGGCGCGATGCCGAGTTTCGCCACGTTTGCCCGGCGGAAGAGGCGGGCGTCCACGTCCATGATCGTTTCCTCCCCGGGGGTGACGATGAACTTGTAGGCTCCGGTGATGCTCGGGCTGTCCAGCAGGGCGTAGAGCGTGAGGGAGGTGTCTCCCGAGGCGGGTTCCAGAAGCCAGAACTCCCGGAAGCAGGGAAATTCCTCCCCCGAAGAGAGCGCCGTGTCGATGGCGAGTCCCCGGGCGGACAGACCGTACTGGAGTCCCTCGGCGACGCCGCGGAAGTAGCTTGCCCCGAGGAAGACCGCCACCTCATCCTTGTAGTCCGGTCTGTTGATCGGAAAGTGGATCCGGAATCCCGCAAAGCTCAGGTCCTCCGGAAAGGGTTCCTTGAACTCGTTGTCCCCGTAGTCGAAAAAGTCCCGGGAGTAGGGGACGGGACTCGGTCCCTCGGCGTTCACCACGTTGATTCTCACCAGGCGGTTGTAAAACATGCCGGGATGGAAGAACTGCACTTCGAAGGGAAGTCCTCTGTCCCGCCAGAGCGCGTTCTCCTTGCGGAAGCGGATGTCCCGCCACTGGTCGTAGCTGAGCTTGAGCAGAAACTCCGGAACCTCTCCCTCGGGGTTTTCATAGGGGCGGGACGCCAGTTCCCGGGCACGCTCCGCCACGGCCCGCAGACCGAATCCCCCCGTGCTCTGTGCCGCCATGGCCCGCGGAGCGTTCTCCCCCGGCGACAGGCACAGGGCGAACAGAAGACACAAAAACAAGAGCCCTCCCCGGAACGGTCTCCTTACCGTCCGGAGTTCCCTGTCCATAGTCCTCCGGCTTCTCCGGCAGAGCCATCCCCGTCCCCGGGCGACCTCTCCGCATTCCCTCCGACATATCCTGATCACACCGAACCCTCCCTGGTTTTTCCGAAACGTGGCAAAACGAACTGAGCGGAGAACATTCTAACCCCGCCGAACGCCACTGCAAAGCGTCATTCCGCCGAGTTCGGGCCGTTTCGTCGAAAAATTCGGTACATGTGCGTTTTCAGAGGAAAGCGCTCCTATGATACAATCCGACGCACGAAAGAACCCAAGAATGTGCTCGAATTGCTCCGGCAAGACGTTGTCTCTGTTCATGATCGTCCGCATCGGGGCGTATTCGGGTGTTTCTGAAGGAGTTCGCCGGAACGCAGCACCGGCAGCGTCTTTTCTGTCCGTTCCGGAGGGGCGGCGGAGGTCCACCGGGAGCCGGTTCCACCTCCGTCGCGTTTGCGTCGACACTTCCGTGGTGACGCGCCGTCTCCTGGCCCCACGGCGGCCGTGACGCGCCGTTACAGGGGGAAGCGGATCTCGAAGACCACGGGGGTTGCCGTGCGGACCCGGAGCGTGCCGTCGAGCTGCCGCACCAGGGCCTCCACGATGGTCATGCCGAGCCCCGTGGCGCCGCCGGCGTAATCTTCCCGCAGCGGTGCGCCGTCGTTCGAGACGGAAAGCGTCGCCTCCGCCTTCGCACTCCGGAGGGAAACGGTGATGGTGCCTTTTTTCGTGCCGGAAAATCCGTGTTTGCATGCGTTCATGAGGAGTTCTCCCGCCACGAGACCGCAGGGGATGGCCTTGTCCACGGAAAGGGCCGTGGCGTCCACGGAGGTGACGATCGTCACCTCCGTGTCGCGGGGAAGGGACACTTCTCCGAAATAACGCACGAGCTGCTCCAGATAGATTTTCATGTCCACCGTGGCGAACTCCGACGTGCGGTAGAGGAGGTCGTGCACCAGTGCCATGGTCCGGACCCGGCTCTGCCCCTCCCGAAGCTGTTCCGCCAGTTCGGGGAGTGCGGCGCGTTGGGCCTGAAGGCTCAGCAGGCTGGAGATGACCTGAAGGTTGTTCTTCACCCGATGATGCACTTCCCGGAGCAGCACTTCCTTGTCCTGGAGGGAGATCCGCAGCAGTTCCTCCACCCGTGTCCGCTCGGCGATCTCCTCCTCCAGCGCCCGGTTCGTCTCTTCCAGCTCCGCAGTGCGCTCCCGCACGGCGCCGTCCAGGTTTTGGTTCAGTTCCCGGAGTTGTGCGAACTGTGTCGTGAGGGAGGTGTGCATACGGCGCACGTTTGTGGCGAGGTGCTCTGTCTCGGCGGAGACTCCCCTGGGCCAGTCCTCGACGGCATGTTCGGGAGAGAGCTTCTCCGTGAGTGTTGCCAGCCTGAGAACCGGACGGACGAGAAGTCGGCTCAGAACAAAGGAGACGATGATCGAGGCGAAGGCCATGGAGAGCATGAGAAACATGGTACGGATGTAGTTTCCGAAGAGGGCACCGCCGGAAGCGTCCAGGGGGGAGGCGACGAGCATGGTCCAGCCGGGCATTTCCTCGTAGACCACGCGGTCCACGAGGATGGTACGCATCCAAAGGTGCACCAGCGGGATGCTCCCTCTCCTGTCCGAACGGGGCTTGATCCGCAGGGGAAAGGGCCCGGCACTGTCGCGGAACTCGTCGAGGCGGGAGAGCAGGTGTTCGGGAAAGAGCGACAGAGGGCGCACGGCTCCGGTGTTGTCGTCCACGAGAAGCGCCTGGACGCCGAGCGTTCGGAGCTGTTCCGCCAGATCGTCGAAGGCGGGCGTCGGGTCGGTGGCGAGCACCACGAAAGAGTCTCCCGTTGTCGCTACCACGAAGGCCCGGCAGGTTTCTTTTCCCAGGGGGCAGAGGAGAAAGGCGACATCCTCCGAGGCGGCTCCGGCCCGGGAACGCTGGAGGTGCTCCAGTACGGGCGAGGGAAGAAGCCTCTCCGGGGGAGCTTCGGTGTCGTCGAGGAAGGATCTGGCCGTCGTGCCGTTCCGGCTGACGAGGTAGACCTCGAGAATGCTCGTGCCGGCGAAGGGATTCTCCTGTGCGGAAAGGTGTCCCTCCGAAGCCACGTGGGCGATGAAGGGGAGTGCCCGGACCAAAGGAGTCTTCCATTGCGCCATCCGTCGCTGCACCAGCCGCAGGGCCTCGGAGCGCCTGCGCTCGGTGGCGGACTCGATGTCGTCATCGAGGTGGAGCGTGCCGTGAAGCATGACGGCGAGAAGGGGCACTATGGCAAGGCAGAGCATGCCGCAGAGAAGAAGGTGCTCCAGAGGCGGGCGGTCGGGAGCATGTTTCGGCCCCGGGAAAGCCCGGAACGGAAGAATCGTGACGACGAGGAAAGCCGTGAGGGCGTTGAAGAGGCTGTTCACGTCGCATTTGAGAACCAGGAAGAACACCCCTTCCCAGTTCATGCCGTAGAGTCCCTTCCAGAGCAGGAGAAGCTGCATGTTGCCGAAGGTGATCCAGTAGAGGAAATCCAGCAGGAAGAGGTTGTTCAGGTACCGTCTTCCGAACCCCACCGCGAGAGCCTCCGCCATGTAGTTGATGACAGCCCAGGGATGTCCCCAGAGCACAACGGTGTAGGCCGAGGAGACAAGTGCCGCGAGGGCACCGGCAAGAGGGCCGAAGCGCCACGCCGCGAGAAGAACGAAGATGCTGCCGAAGAGAAAATCGACGCCGGGAAGCAGATTCAGGCCGAAGGCGTTTCCCAGGAAGGCAAGAACAGCGAGGCCTGCGAGGGGAAACACGGTCCGTGGCAGGGAACGGGTTTGTTCTGTGCTCATGGTTTTCTCCATTCTCTCCGGCCGTTTCCGATTTTCCCCGGTGCTCCCGAAGGCGCGGCGGAATCCGGTCCGGCTGCGGTCTCGTCGGCTGCGTCGATGGGTGGACAGCGCGTTGCCTCATTATGAAAGAGGTACAAAAAAAGAGCAAGGGGTGTACC
>DIMS01000111.1:0-43211 GCA_002425685.1 Synergistaceae bacterium UBA5560
TGGAAAACCCGCAACGCACTGAGCCGGGTACCACACGAACGCCAGAACAAAAACGAGACGTATTCGGGGGGCGAAACGCCCCCGAATACGTCTCTCGGGACTCGTAACGACTCTCTCGCTCGATCAAGTGAATGAGGTTCGCTCTTTCTCACAAAACGGGTGCCCCGGCTGATACCCGCGCAATGAACTCTCCACAGACAGGGAGGTATGACGGTTCGGTGGCATCGGTGAGAAGGGGAACGAGTCGATGCGCATAAAAAAAGTACTGTCGATACGAATCGGCAGTACTTTGGGAGACGACAAACGTGAAAACGTTACTTCGACGCGGACTTCTTCAGTTCCTGAATGATATCGTTGGTGATGTCCTCACCGCCGAAGAAGACCATTCCCTTGTCGAGAACCAGTGTGATTCCCTTTGCCTTCGCCACGGCACGCATAGCAAGATCCACATCCTTGAAGAGGGGTTCCATGAGTTTGTTCTGCTCGGTTGCGGCCTCTTCGCGTTTTTTCTGATAGATGTCCGCTTTCTTCTTGTTGTCCGACTCGGTCTCGATGGCCATTTTTGCCTCGTTCTGCTTCGATTCGACGACCTGCTGGATTTTCTTCTGTGTTTCTTCGAACTTGGGGTGGTTGAACATGATCCTCTGGGGGTCAATGACGCCGATCTTTTCCGCCGCAAGTGCCACCCCACTCGCTACCCCAGTGAGAACGACAACCGACAACACCAACAGGACGACTTTTCCGAACGCTTTCATTCCCCACGGACCTCCTCGAAAGTACATTCGTTTGCGATACCTTTTTCCCTACACTCGGGAAATTGTACTCTGCGGAACAGCTCCCGTCTAGGTAGAAATGCTGAAACGCCACGGTTCTCCGGCTTGCATTCAGGCACGGCACACATCGCACACATTTTCGGACGTTTCTCTCCGGTACGGATCATGGTAGCATGATTCAGCACGGAGAACGGCAATTCGTTGAAACGGCAGACGCTCCGTTTGTGTGGAAACCACCCCGCCACCCGCTCAAAAATCCTTGCCCGACACGCTGGAGGGATAGGTCATGTCCTGCATCGCCACTTTTGAGACGACCCACATGGCGCTCCGCTTCGAAAAAATGTGCCGCGCCTCTGGAATTAACGCCCGCATAACGCCGGTCCCACGTGAACTCTCCGCAAGCTGCGGTCTTGCCTGCCGCTTTCCCTGCGAAGCCCGAGACCACATTCGGGCTCTCTGTGAGAAAAATCACGTCGAGGTTGCGGAGTACCACAGAATGGAAGAGTGACGGAACACGGACAATCAAACCCGTTCACGAAGAGACGGACATGGACGGTTCCGGTCCGTGGCAGCGTCGCTTTACACCTCACATCTTTTCCAGTATTCTGCGGAGTTCTTCGACCACACGAGAAACATCGTCGTTTTCCATGGAAGGGAAAAGTGGCAAGGAGATTTCCCCCCCGTAGAGGCGCTCCGCCACGGGGAAATCCCCTTCCTTCCAGCCGAAACGTTCCCGGTAATACCGGTGCAGATGGACGGGAAGATAATGTACCTGCACGCCGATACCAACCTTCCGCAATTCCTCGAAAAGGCGTTTCCGCACTGCAGGATCGAAGTTCGCCGCGTAGAGATGATAGGCATGTCCAGGGTGAGCGGGAGGCGTTTCGACGACAGGCGCGGACGTCTTTCCGTTCAGTTCCGGCAACAGGCGGTCGTAACGCGCCGCCAGTTCCCGTCTCCGGGAGACGAAGGCATCGAGCCGGCGCAACTGGCTGAGGCCAAGGGCGGAGCCGAGATCCGTAAGCCGGTAGTTGTAGCCCAGGTCCTGCATCTCCGTGTACCAGGGACCGTGAGGTTCCGTCCGCATCTGCGCGGGATCCTTGGTGATGCCGTGGGAACGGAACAGGCGAAGCCGCCGGGCGAACTCGTCGTCGTCGGTCACCACCATACCTCCTTCCCCGGTGGTGATGTGCTTCACCGGATGGAAGCTGAACACAGTCATGTCCGCATCCCTGCCCACTTTGCGTCCTTCCCGCTCGCCTCCGAGAGTGTGGCAGGCATCTTCAATGAGAACAGCTCCAACTTGCTTCGCCAAAGCCCGGAAAGACTCCAGCGGCAGAGGAAATCCGGTAAAACTCACGGGAACAATGGCCTTCGTCCGGTCGGAAACGACCTTTTGCGCGGCTGCCGGATCCAGGCACCATGTCTCCGGCGCAATGTCGGCAAAGCGCGGAATACCTCCCATGTACAGCACAGCATTGCTCGTCGCCGCGAACGTCATTGGGGGAACAATGACCTCGTCACCGTGCCCGACGCCGGCGGCATACATGGCACCGTGCAGTGCCGCCGTTCCACTGGAAAAGCTCACTGCGTGACAGACGCCCACTTTTTCCGCCAGAGCATTTTCGAAGGCATCCACCGTGGGACCCATGGTCAACCAGTCCCCTTTGAGAATGGCCACTACGGCAGCGATATCCTCATCGTCGATCCATTGATGCCCGTAGGGAAGAAACGCCTGTTTTTCCGCCAAGGTCATACCCCTTTCCATCCGGTTCGGTTCCGTCCCGATTCTTTCGTTTTTGAACTTCATCTCCATGCGAAAACGCTTGCGGATTCGCACCGATTCTATCCCGCCGAAGAAAACCATCCGATATCTTTCCGGTATAAAGGCTTATCCCGGGAAGATCGATAACAATGGACTGCACTGAAAAATAAACACGCCTCCTGCCCCGCAATCACGCGGCGTTCTCCGTAAGCCCCGCCTCGATTGCGTGGAAAATTGCGATGTTCCCCGCCTCCCTTCAAGTCTTCACATGGCATTGTGAACGAGAAGGTAAAGGAGGTAACGATGACGGCAAGAGGAAAACAACCCGCCACAGACAAACAGGCGAACATGCGAGCTTCAGTGTCTGTCCTCCAACCACGCCCTCACCGTCCGCGCAACCTCGACGGCTCCATTGAGATTGACGGACGGATCCGGTTTTTTCCACTCCCGGGACAGCACTCGGGCCACGTCTTCTCCGGTGAAGGTTCCCCATTCTCCCAGATTTTTCCCAAGTCCGCGTTGCTCGATGAGCCCCCCGATACGACACTGATTTGACGCGACCTGAAAAACTGCGAGGGGCTTTTCGAGAGCAAGAGCCTCGTAGGCGGACACACTGGAGGTACAAAGGACAAAACCCGCTCCGGCCAACAGACGCGGATACTCCTCGGGAGCCACGAGGAGACGCACCTGAGGAAGGAAACGCGCATGTTGCCGGGCACGTTCGCGCTCCCCAGGAGGAACAAAAGGACCGAGCACAGCAACCAGCGGCGGAAAAGTCGGACGCCACCACTCGAGAAACGTGCTCGTCACGAAACGGATGTCCGCACTGCCCGCAGCGAGAAAAACATACTCGCCGCTTTGCGGAGCAACGTCCGCGAAGACGGAGCGAAGCAGGGCATACCGAAGCCCCAGAAGGGAACGTTCCGGCGAGGTACCGTACCCCAACTCCTCGGCTCCCAGGTTGTAGTTCAACAACACCGAGGCGACCTCGTCAACGGGACGGTCTCGACAGTCGTCAATCACGCAGAGCGGCGCAACGGTTCGGAGTTCGCGGAGAAGCGAGAGCTCCGGAACGTAACTATCCACGACGATAAGATCGGGACGCTGCTTTCGCACAAGGTCAACAGCATCGGAAGCGAACAAGAGCGCTTCGGGGAGAGCCTCCACGAGCGCTTCCCGAGGCAACATCGCCAAGGCCGATTCGTTCACCATCCATCGGCATTGCAGCCCTTCCGCGTCGAAAGCCGTCGCCAGAGCGGCACAGCGGGAGATATGACCGCCACCGATCCCGGGGCCCCCGTTCGAGAGGACAAGTACGCGCATTTTTCTCACGATTCTGTCTCCACACGTCGCCTCCGCACCGTTTTTTGTTCCAGAGAAGTGACCACGCAACAAAAAAAATACCCGCCGAAAAGTGCAAACCGCCCGTTGTTCTCCGCCGGTACGGCCTTCCGGGGCCTCATTATATCCCGCTTGTGTTGTAGAATGAAAGCATCGGCAGAACGGCAAGGAGTCCTGCGTACAAGGATGGATAACGCCGCCGCTTCTTGTTTCGGACCCTCAGAGCACTGCAAGAAAAGGCAAACATCCCTGGCGCTCCGACCCAGCGAGGAGGTTGTTTTCATGCCCCGGAGCTTTTGCACCGAAGGCCCCATCGACAAGGAGCGGAACTACTACGTCCCCCGCACGGAACTGCTCGCGGTGGGGCTGAAGAAAGTGGAGGAATGGCGGTATTTCACCCTCACGGCTCCGCGCCAGAGCGGCAAGAGCACCTATTTCCAGTTTCTCGCGGACGAGATCCGCGCCTCCCGCCCCGCCTGGCTGCCCCTGTGGATCAGCTTCGAGGCCTACGGAGACAAGCGCGAGCCGGATTTTCTCAAGTCCTTCACCCGTGACCTGAACGTGGATCTCGAAACACAGGGAGAATCTTTCCGCTTCGCTTGCCCCTCCGATATGGAAGCGTGGAAGGATGAACTGCTGCGTCTGCGCGACAGCTCTCCCGAAGGGAGAGAACTCGTCCTCATCGTGGACGAAATTGAGGGACTCCGGAACCTCTCCCTCCTGAACTCTTTTTTGCACACCATCCGCAGCATTTATCACGTCCGGGAAGAGTTCCGTCTCCGGAGCGTCATTCTGGTGGGCGTGTCGAATATCACGGGAATCCTCCAGAGCACCGCGAGCCCCTTCAACATCGCCGAGCAGATCACCATCCCCTACTTCACCCGGGAGGAGACCGAGGACCTTCTGCTTCAGCACACCCGGGAGACGGGGCAGACCTTCGACCCGGAGGTGCGCCGCCGTATCTGGAGCGACACCGCGGGACAGCCCGGCCTGGTGAACGCCCTCGCCCGGGACCTGGTGGAGAAAAAGGCCCCCGGAGGCGAACCCGTCACGGAAGCGCTCTTCTTCCGCACCCTCAACGACTTCCTCCGGTACTACACGGACAAGAACATCGCCAACGTGGTGAACAAGGCGAAACAGCACCCGGAGATCCTGCGACGCATCCTCTTCGACGGCCCCGTGGAGTTCACCACCTACGACGACCGGATCGCCTTTCTCAAGACCAACGGCGTTATCGAGATCGGCGAGGAGAACGAGTGCGTCATCCCCGTTCCCCTTTATAAGAAATGTCTCTACGCCACCTTCAAGCCCTTCGAGAACGGCGAGCGGGAACGCTTCAAGGACCCCTTTCAGAGCGTTCGGGACTATCTCGATCCTTCGGGAACCCTCCGGATGGAACAGGTGCTCGACCGCTATGCCGCCTACGTTTTGGAGCGAGGCAACATCGTCTTCTCCCGGGGCAAAGTCCTCGAAGGCGTGTACCACTACAACCTCGACGCCTTTCTCGCCTCCTTCGCCGGACTCCTTGGAGGACACGTCTTTCCCGAGGTTCCCGAAGGGGGCGGTCGGGTGGACCTTTTGGTCCTTCAGGGAGGCAAGCGGTGGATCGTGGAGGTGAAGCGCTTCACCGGCAAGGATGAGTTCGAGGCGGGCAAGGACCAGCTCGAAGCCTACCTGGAGCGCTCCGGTGAATCTGAGGGGTACTACGTGGTCTTCTCTCCCTACCACCAGGCCCAGGAGAAGGGCGAGGAAGTGCGCACCAAGGGCGGTGTCTCCAGGCGCCTCGTCTGGTGGATTCTTCCCGTGGCCGCTCCGGTACCGTCGGGGGAGTGACGGCTACAGCAGCTCTTCTCCTTCCTCGTGTTCCCTCATGCGCAACATGGCAATGAAGGGACACGCCTCTCTCTGTGTGCATGATCGCTGTATGCATGAGAGACTTCCAGAATTCAGATCTCCACAGGCTCAACGCGACAAGGCCCATTGCAGAATACGGTACTTCTCCGCCTCCCATTCGTCGCGGAGCATGCCGATCCACAAGAGGTCCCTTCGCTCGCCCGTCTCGCAAAGGACATGTTCCCGCCATCGTCCTTCCTGGGAAAAACCGGCTTTCAGATAAAGGTCCAACGCCTGGGCGTTCGTCGCAAGCACGGATGTATAAAGGCGTCTCAGATCCGTTTCTTCGAATCCCCAACGGAGAATCTCCGCCAAGAGAACCTTACCCAAGCCTTTTCCCAGAAATTCCTTTTCTCCGATGTACATCCCCCAATCGGAGTTTCCCGCACGCATGTCGAGATGATGCAACGAAACGACACCGAACGGTTTGTCATCCACATGGGCGACACGACAACGGGTCTCACCCGCGCCGCTCCGCTGTCCGGCAAGCCACGCCCCGTGCTCTTCCCGGGAAATCAAATGCTGCCGCAGCATTTGAGAACGAACGAAATCACTGTTCCGCCACTCCAGAATCCTCCATTGGATCTCGTCGGGGATCGCGGCGACGTCGAGAAAGGTTACGGCGGACTTCTTCGAGGAAGGCATCAGCACCGACTCTCCCTTTGTCGATCTCTCGTTTCTACAAAAATCGGCGTTCCTTCTCTTCACTCTCTCAGCAATAATTTTTCGCTGTCTGAATCACGATAGGTTTTTCTCCCAGGATATGCGACAAAGGAGAATCGCCTGGCCCCAACAAAAGAACACGCACTCAGATCATCTCCCAGGTGATCCACGCATCCGCCTCGATACGCCGCCGGGCGACCCGGCCCAGCACCAACGGCAAATGTTTCGGGCGAATGCCGAAACCAGGGCGTTTCGCGCACACCATGTCTTCGGTGATGACCGTCCCCTCGGGAATTTCGACTGCCGCGTGAAGGCTTCTGCGCGCTTTCTGGTAAAATTCCAGCTCCTCCGGAGCAGGCCCGAGCTTTCGCCCGTCGCCCAGTGCGGCTTCCACTTCGCGAATCTGACGGACAAGCTCCGCGAGTTCATCGGGTTCGATGGCGAAAGGGTGGTCGGGTCCCTTCATGGTCCGGTCCATAGTGAAATGTTTCTCGATCACCGACGCACCAAGAGCCACGGCGGCGACGCTCACATGAATTCCCCGGGTGTGGTCGGAAAGACCCGTGGGCACGCCGAAGGCACGGCCCAACGTTTCCATGCTCCGCAGGTTCATGATGTGCGCCGGTGCAGGATACACCGAAGCGCACTGAAGAAAGGCCACGTGCTCATTTCCCGCGTCCCTGGACGTCACATAGGCATCCTCTATTTCCTCCATCGAGGCAAGGCCGGTGGAGATGAGGAGCGGCTTTCCCTTGGAGGCGCAATAATGAATCAGGGGAAGATCCACAATCTCAAAAGAGGCGATCTTGAACAACGCACTGACGGCGTCCAGCTCGTCCACGGCGGCGGCGTCGAACGGCGTGGCGAAGAAGAGGATGTTGCGCTCCTCGCAGTAGGCCGCCAGCTCGGGGAGCCAGTCCCGGGGAGTTTCGATCTCCTTGATAAGGGAAAAAAGGTCCTTGTCGTAACCGGAATGACGCGGCGTGTTGCGCGAATAGAGCGTCTCGGCGCTGTAGATCTGAAACTTCACCGCATCGGCCTTTGCTGCGACGGCAGCATCAATCATCTCCTTCGCCAAAGAAAGAGAGCGATTATGATTCGCTCCTATTTCAGCGATGACAAAGGCCGGTGCTCCTCCGCCGATTTTTCTTTCATTCCGTACCTCGAGCACCTTCATCTTATGTCAACCTCTTGAAACCCGTCGCGGATGGCAACCCTTTGAGCATTTTCTCCAGGCTCTGGTTCCGCAATCCCTCCGCAATGACGCCGAAGGCGACATCGGCGCTTTTCAGATACCGCGCAACGTGCTCGTCCCGGTGAGCGTACATGGCATAATACAGGTTCGATGCAAGAAAACCCTGTTCGAGCATGATCTGGACAAAAAGAGCCTTCGTGTGCTGAGGGCAAGGGGTCTCAAAATCGAGGTGGCTCATGGGCAACATGCCGTTCACATCGCTCTTGATGCCGTGCTTCGTGAGCAAGTGTCTCCATCCGTCCTGAACGTTCCGCCCGAGCTGCATCAACCGAGAACCCACGTTCTCCCGGCGGTGCTTCCGGAGCGTCGCCAAGGCAGCGACGGGGCCGATTCGCTCAGTCCAGCACGTGCTGGAAATGAACGTCTTCTGCGCCGACTGCATCACCGATTCTTTGCCGAGAACTGCCCCGATCGGATATCCGTTGCCGAGCGCCTTCGAAAAGACCGCCATGTCCGGCTCAAACCCGAAAAGCAGATGGGCTCCGCCGGTGTTCATTCGCAACCCCGAGGAGACCTCGTCGACAATGAGAACAGCACCGCACGCATCGGCAGCCGCACGAACTCCCCGAACAAAGTCTTCCGTGGGAGGCGCGTTCCTGATCGGCTCCAGAACGATGACCGCGAGATCCTTACCGTGCTCCCTGACGATTTTTTCCAGCTCATCGAGCCTGTTAAAACGGAAAGGAATCGCGGTACCCCGAAGGGCCTTCGGCACGCCGCAGGGGTCGAGCCCGGCGATCAGGTGCTCACCCAAGGCATTTTCCGTGCCGACATTCGCCGCAAGATACCAGTCGTGCCAGCCGTGGTATCCGCAAAAGGCAACCGTATCCTTTCCCGTGTGCGCACGAGCGATGCGCACAGCCACAGTCATGGCCTCGCCGCCCGAACGGGTAAAACGCGCCATGCCCGCCCAGGAATGGAGTTCACACAGCAATTCCGCGAGTTCCACTTCTTCGAGGCAGTTCAGCGACGAACTGGACCCATTCCGGATTGCCCCGACGACCGCATCGTCCACGTCATCATCCGCGTATCCCAGGACGTTCGCACCGATCCCGGAGATGCTCATGTCGATGTATTCGTTCCCGTCTAAGTCCCAGACGGTACAGCCCTTCGCTTTATCGTAATATCCTGGCCAGACACCGAGGGAAAACATGTCGGGGCGTTTTGAAAGAAGCTGTGTCATCCCCGGAATGACTCGCTTTGCCCTCTCTTGTGCGGAAAGAGAACGATTCATCGGCTATTGCCTCCTTCGAGCCTCAAGAAATGTCTTGTCTTCTGCGGCGGATTTCAAGAGACCTTCGTTTCTGATAAATTTATTGTTGATTTCAAGTACTTCCTGATGTTCCGCGAAAAATTCAAGCACGTCCTGTGTCGTGAAAGAAGGGTTCGATGGATAAAGAGCCTGGTAAATCTTCGCGACAAAGATAAGATCCTCCGGCTCATCCACCGTCCAGCGGAGATGCTGAAGATTGTCCCCTTCCCTTTCAAGGTTTCCCAATTTGTACGTCTCAGGCCTCTTATACATGAAGGGGGTCACATGTTCTCTCTCGGAAGGAAGCTCCGCGTTCCGCCACGCCTCTTCCAACAGGGGAAAGCGGAAGACTTCGACGTCCAGACCATCCGGAAACGTGGGAACCAGCGTGTTGCTCGTATAGTCGTTCTTTTCCCGGAGATGCTTGTACACCACCGCATCGATGACGGAAGGATCGGCCAGAGGGCAATCCCCGGTAAGACGGACAACATGCCGCGGCTCAAAACGCACCGCCGCATGATAGAAGCGATCAAGAACATCCTGCAGGGAACCGCGATAACATTCCACGCCCTCTCTCTCGCAGAGAGAGGCCAATTCCGCGTCGGAAGGGTCGTCGCTCGTCGCCAGAAGCAGCCTGTCGATTGCCCCGGCTCTGCGAACTCTTTCAATTTGCCTCAGAATCATCGGCTTCTCCAGCAGGGGCGCGAGAACCTTGCGAGGAAACCGAGACGAACTCACTCGGGCCTGAAGAATTGCAAGCAGCATACAATCATCCTCTTTCACCGTTCTTAAAAACATCAGAGCAATAGAACATACATTAAGTCATTGCACATGATTTTTTATTTATAAAAACCTAAACATAACCTCTGGATAAAACACTCGCGATTGGCACGAATATATTAAAAATCATCTGCATTTCTCGACTAAGATCTCATCTACATATTCTCCCTTGCAAAATCTATGACGATGCAGGCGCCCAACCTCTCGAAATCCAGCTTTTAAGAAGGCTTTAAATGATCCAAAATTAATGGCATAAATGCCAGCGACGATCTTATTTAAATTAAGATCTTCAAACGCATACTGACACGCCAAGAGAATAGCTTCCGTTCCATATCCTTTCCCTCGTGCGCTCGCTTCTCCAATCAGCAATCCAACGTCTGCAAAGCGATGAATTTGATCGATATTTCCAATTTTAATATTACCGACGTGCTCTCCTGTTTTTATAACAAAAATACCAAAAAATACGTCTCGTTGACTTAAATTTACAATTCGAACATACTCTTTTAGGTCTTCTATTGAATAAGAGCGCCACCTTGATTCAAGATGTTGCACTACATCATCATCATGCATCCAGTTAAGATATTTTTCATCTACGTCACTGGGAGAAAGAATACGCAGAAAAATACTCTCGCCTTTAAGCATTAACTCACCCCGTAATCAATAAAATAAATATCTCAACAAATAAGAGCTAAAAAAAATCTTTTTTGGCTATATTTATGACTTCTTCGCTTCGACAATACCAGGTGTCTCGATTTTCATACTTCAGCACGGCACTCGCGGTTATTTTTTGCAATTTATCTAAATTTTTTAATTTTTCAATAAAAAAATCATCAAACACTCCTGCATCTTCCGGAAAATAAAAGAGGTCCTCGTTGTCGTTGTAATATTCTTTTAAATACTCAGATTTATCAGTAACAACACACGCTCCACAAGCCATTCCGTAAAAAACTCTCTCATGTGCTCCCCTTGGAAACACAGAAACTGAATTCAGAAGAATTTTCGCTCGCTGCATGAGCATCAAAACTTGATATCCGAGCAATGGTCCGTAATACATATGATGGCTACCCAAAGAGTTTCGCACACTTAACGGAATTTCTCCAACAATCGCTACCGGTACACTTTTCAAAGCCTTCAAGAGGTCTATTCTTTTCTTGCTTTCGCACCACCTCGAAAGGAAGGCCAAAGCTTCGCAACAATTAAACTTCGCCTCAGAGTCTAGCACATCCAAGTCAAAGGAATATTCGTCACACGCCTCTCTGAATGCAGCAAAAGGCTCCTGAGATTTTTCAAGAATGCGCTCCGCAGTTCCACGAAGCAAGGATACCCCAAGGTCCTTCGCACGCAAGAAGGACGCTTTGCCATCCAACATTTCTCTAGTTGGCTGAAAAGGGATACTCCCGACAAAAAGAATATCTATATCTCTATCAAAGATACCAGGCAAGCCCGACAAGGGCATCATTCCCGCGTGAGGCAAAAAAAAGGCATCATGCTTCACATCAAGAAAGGAAAGAATCTCCAGATGAGTGCGATCAACAACTGTAATCTTATCCGAAACTCCTATGTTTTTAAAATATTTGATTTGAGAATAAGGAGCATCCGTCAAAATTCTTATTCTTTTTACCGGGAAAGGAGCTTGAATATGTATTTTTAAATTAGAATCAACAAAAATAATATTCGAAAACTCTGTAGATCCATACCTATTTTTCATTTTTTCTAAAACAAAATCTGGCGATGATGCAAGCTCTTCCTTTGCCATTCTCAGCGATGAAAGACAACCCCTGCAGCAGAGTGCTTTATGCATTTCAAAAAACATGGAATCCATGAGTGACCCTTGAGTATAGTTCATCATGACAACAAAGACGGAAGAACACGACTCCACCAGGCGCACCTCCTTTTTCACAGGACACACTTCCAGCGCCGAGGCTCCACTATAGTCGTGTCGACCACGGCAAATCCGGAAAACAACTCCGACGGAAGCGCTCGTGCACTCGCGAGAATTTCCTGGAACTGCATCAGCGTATTGACGCCCACAACAACTGTATCAAGCTCGTCAACACCGAGAGCAAATCCAAGTGCCGCTTCCAGCGGAGTCAGCCCATGCTTTTGCTGCAATTCACGGAGATGTCGCAACATTTCCCGAACACTCTCAAACTGGGGAGGCAATGTCTCCGGAGACATAAGGAGCAGGCCTTGAAGAAAACAGGAACGCCCATGTATCTCCACACGGGCGTTCTTCAGTTTTTTCAACATGCCGCTTTGGAACAACCGTTGATCAAAAATATTGAGTGGGATCTGGACAAGTTCCAGAGGAAACAACTCGAATGCTTGCTGTAATTCTATTTCATCGTAAACGGAAACGCCGATTTTTTCCACGAATCCCTGATCGCGAAACGATTCGAGCAAATGCCACAGGCGCGCACCATCGGACCCAAGTATATCCTGAGCATTGTGCACCAGAATCCCGTAGATCTTTTCAAGAGCGAGGTTCTGCAATGAAGAACGAAATGTTTTTTCAAGGAGTCGTTTTTTCTCTTCATTTGAGAGATTTTCGGGCAGATGTGGTGTCTTGGTGACCGTGCGAAAGAAGGAGGCGTTTTCCGAGAGACACGTGCCAAGAATCCTCTCACTTTCCCCATAAGCCGGAGCGGTATCAAGCACTTGCACACCCACAGACTCGGCGAAACGGAGAATCGCCGTTACCTCCTCCGATGGCGTACGTCCCACCGTGTTGGAAATGCCATACTCCAACCCGAACTGGACAGTACCAAGCCCGATGCGCTCCGTCAGAACATTGCTCATCGCTTCAAACGACACCTTCCTCTCCCGGCCATTCTCTTCGCACAACAGCGGATCACCCCACCCGGGTCACGCTTGCGCAATGAGAGAACGAATCTCTTCCACGTCGAGAAAATGAGGATTGGTCTCAGAACTGTATTCAAAACCCTGAGAGACTGGTTTGCCCTTTTCTCCCAGGGCGTTTCTTTCGTAGTTTACAGGTGACAAGAAAGAGATCGACGGTGTGATGACATAATGGTCCTCGAATTCGAGGGTAAGGTGGCTGTCGTCGGCGGGACACATGATCTCATGGAGCTTCTCTCCAGGGCGAATTCCGATGACCCGCACGGGCATTCCCGGTGCGACTGCTTCCGCAAGATCCAGAATCCGTGCAGAAGGAATCCGTGGAACAAAAATTTCTCCCACCTGCATTCTGGCAAAAGATTTGAGAACGAATGCCACACCCTGGGTGAGGGTGATCCAGAAACGGGTCATCCTCGGATCAGTTATAGGAAGGTCCGAGGCCCCCTCCTTCACGAGTTTCCGAAAAAGAGGGACAACCGACCCCCGAGATCCCATGACATTTCCATAACGAACAACCGCAAAGCGCGTCCTGTGCCCACCCGCAAGGTTATTTCCGGCAACAAAGAGCTTATCCGCACAGAGTTTCGTCGCTCCGTAGAGATTGATCGGATTCGCCGCCTTGTCCGTGGAAAGAGCAATGACTTTTTCAACCTCATTGGCGATGGCGGCATGAATGACGTTCGCCGCTCCGAGAATGTTCGTCTTGATGCATTCCAGCGGATTGTACTCCGCAGCAGGCACCTGTTTCAACGCCGCTGCGTGAATGACATACTCGACACCGTTCAAGGCCATTTCCAATCGTTCCCGGTCGCGCACGTCACCCAGAAAAAAGCGCAACAGACCGGACTGAAACTCCTGCTGCATCTCGTACTGTTTCAGCTCATCCCTCGAATAGACGATGATTTTCCGGGGATTGCAGTGTTCAAGGAGCGCACGGACACAGGCTCTTCCGAAAGACCCCGTTCCTCCGGTGATGAGGATGGATTTTCCTTCGAACATGGGCATCATCGCCTTTCGAGAAAAGATGCCGTTCGGACAATGCCATTCCGGATTTGTGCAACACCGGAATACGCACGTGTGCCCGAACGGCATCAGGCTTCGGAGATATAGAGACGAAGGCGCTTGTAATTACGCACGGTTCCCCTTGGGATGTCGTAGTAGTTGTAGTAACTCCCATCCGAATAGAACACATAGAACGTAGAAAAAGGCGCAATCCGTACGGAGATCACGGGGCAAGACTCGCTCATCTGTGGTGCCCCCGTAACAGGAAAATGCTTGTCCAGGACCTTGGCAATCTCCAGTGGATAGCGAAGAGAAATGGGATAGGAATCCAATGGGGTCCGCAAAGCGAAACGGCGTTGTTCCGTACTCCAGAACCGTGCTTCAACGGGATGCACGTTCCATACATTCTCCCCGTCGAGCATGACACCCCACATGAAAACGCCGCTCCGGATGTACGGAACAAGTGCGTCAGCCGATACATCCTTCGCCGAATCCCACACCTCTCGTCCCATTCTTCCCGGCATCAGGGCAATCTGCTCCTGCCGCCGAACATCCTGGAAAATAGCTTCTCCCGTCTGAAGACGAAAAGAACAGGAAAATCCCTTCATGTTTTCATAACACGTCTGAAGAGGACCGCCCACATTCCTGCCAAAGGTATGGAGACACTGGGTCGTGCGGGAACATGCCCAAAATGCCTTGCCCGAAACGAGCACATGAGGAAGCGAATACTCTTCCTCCCATTTTTCCATGCTGCCGCCTGCAGGTTCTTTCTCCGTCCCCACAAACACCCGCGGCAGAACTCCGGACAGGATTTGTTCAGCATCGACGTCAATTTTCATGGTGAGCAGGGGATCAACTCCTTCGACTCCACAACACAACACGTATGTCCGCTACGTCTCGGACCATGTCTAGACGACTCCATTTTTCATTCGGTCGTCACATCATGCCTCCACATCAAAAAGGGCACCGAGAAGTTCGTTGACCCGCTCCACCATACGGACCACTTCGTCCGGTGGAATCTTCCGGATGACCTTACCGTCGGAGGCATTCACTACCTGCACCTGGATCAGATCCGCCTCTGTCTTGACTTCGAAACGCAATTGCCTGTTGAATGCCTGCGCAACTTTTTCCGCTTGCGCTAGCGTTTCCCGAAGCGCACGCTCGTCGATTTTACGTTCCGGAGAACCTGTTTTGTCCGGAGATTGTACAACGTTCCCCGCTCTTCCTCTTTCCGCTTCGGCGACGTTGCCGCGAAAAGTGTTGGCCACCGCCTCGTCACGCGCCGTTCCAAGCCTGGCAAGATCTGCTTGCTGCACCATATCGTTCCCTCCCCTTACGCTCCGACTCTATGAAAAAAGGGGAGGGGGAAGCCCCCTCCCCCGTCGAAACAGAACGACAGGCTTACCGGAGCAGTGACAGAACTGCCTGCGGCAGCTGATTGGCCTGGGCAAGCATGGAATTGCCCGCCTGCATCAGAATGTTGAGTCGCGTGAAGTTCATCATTTCCTGGGCCATGTCGAGGTCCCGGATGCGGCTCTCCGCTGCGCTCAGGTTCTGGCTCGCCACGGTGAGGTTGTTGATGGTGTGCTCCAGGCGGTTCTGGTAGGCGCCGAGATTGGCCCGCTGGCTGGAAACGCGGTCGATGGCGCTGTCGATGACCGTAATGGAGCGCGCCGCGGACTCGCGGTCGGTGACGAGCACATTGTGCACACCCAACGCACGAGCACCCATGTCACCGATGTCGATGCCCATGTCCTCCTTCTCGTTGGCGCCGATCTGGAAGACCGTGGTGTTGTCCGCCAAGTGGAGCGTGGTCTCGTAGACGTCCGTATCTCGGGTGAGGATGTAGTTCTTCGACGCCTCAGAATAGGTCACCTTGATGTTCGCCATGGGGTCGAACTCCACATCCACGTTCTTGTGCACCACGCCGTAAAGCATGTTCCCCGTGACCTTCACGTTGGAAACAACCGTGTTGCCGCTGTGGGCATCCTGGACGGTGGCGCGGAAATCCGTCTCCGAGGCCTTCTGGATGACGTTGAGGCTCAGGGCCTTCACCACGTCCTCGTCACCGGCGAAGTTGAGGCGTCCCGCCGCACCGGGAACGATGGAGCGGATGACGAAGGTACCTTCCACCGACATGACCGTTCCATCGACTTCCTCGCCGCCGCCGACGAAGGTGACGAAGTTGTCCGCATCGCCGGGCGTGTCGAGGTACTTCACCTGGTTGAGACCGAAGGCGATGGCGTTGTTCAGCTTGAGGGCCACGTCGTTGAGCGTGTCCGTGGAGTTGAGCGTCACCGTCGTCTGGGTTCCGTCCCCCTGGGTCAGGGTCAGTGTCTGGGGGTCCTCCAGGAGGAAACGTCCGTTGGCATCCCAGAACTTGTCCAGGTCACGCAGTTTCACGTCGCCCTCGGCAACCTGCCCGACATAGGCCGCCTCAAAGGCGACGAGAGCCGGAGCCGAGCCAAAGCCGGTACCGATGTTGAAGGCGGTGGTGAAGCCGATGACGATATCGGATTCGAAGAGTTTCCCGTTCGCCGTGTTGAGATAGAAGGAGCGGAAATGGACATCCTTGTTGGCCATGGCCGTGGCCTGCACATTGTAGAAGCGATCGAGCTGGGCACCGCTCCAGTAGCCTTCCCATCCGGTATTGAGCGTCGCCGTCACGATGAGCGCCACGTCGGCATTCCCCGTCGAGCCGGCGATGTGCACGACCATTCTGCCGCCCACCTCGAAATTCTGCACGGCGGTCATCTCAATGGCGGATCCGAAGGTGAAGCCGAGGGCCGTGTAGGCGGTCATGGTGGAGGCGGCGTTGAGGACGAAGTTCTCATCCACCTTCGTGCTCACCGCACCGGAGATGGAAATGAAGTTCGCCACCACGCGAAGCTTGACCGTCTCGGAGGCGGTGTCCACGGTGATGACCTCGAAACTCAGGCTCACGGCTCCTGCCGTAAGATCCGTTGCGGCCGTCCCGAAGACGGAGGTCAGCGTTCCGACATTGTACTGCTGGAATTCGATTGTTCCGCTGACCGGCGTCATGTTCCGCAGGACCTTGTAATTTCCGGCGGGGAGATTGTCCACCGCGACCTTGCGGGCTCCGAGCTGTTCGTTGAGTCCCACGTTCATGATGACGTTCTCGTGCTTGATCTTGAAGACGTCGCTCTTCTGCACCTCCGCCTCGCCGGGATTAGCGGTGATGCGGATAACGTAGTTCCCTTCGGCGGCGTTCTTCTGGCCGAACTGGTCGATCTCCCGCAGGGCTCCGCGGACAAAGGCCTTTGTCTCGAGTTTGTCCGAGGACCAGAGCACGGAGGCGCTTCCGTCAAGGAGCTTCTTCTTGTTGAACTGGGTGGTGGTGGAGATGCGATCGATCTCTTCCTTGAGCTGGTCGATTTCGAGTTGGATGTAGCTGCGATCCTGGCTGGTCAGCGTGTCGTTCGCCGCCTGGACGGAAAGCTCCCGCATGCGCTGCAGAATGGAATGCGTTTCATTGAGGGCACCTTCCGCCGTCTGAATCATCGAAATGCCGTCCTGGGAATTGCGGACGGCCTGATCCAGACCACGAACCTGCGCACGCATCTTTTCGGAGATCGCAAGCCCTGCAGCATCATCCGCAGCGCCGTTGATACGCAATCCGGTGGAAAGCTTGTTGATCGATTTCTGGAGCGCCGAATTTGTGGAATTAAGGGAATTGTACGCGAACAACGCAGGAATATTATGGTAGACTCTCATTTTCGTTCAACCTCCTTGTCATGTTCCGGACATCCATGCCCAGTGAACACTTATGCCACACACACGCTTCTTTTGTCGCTCTCCCGCTGTTCTTTTTCGGCACCCCCTCCTTCCCAAAAAGATATACGCCTCTGTCTGTCTTTTCGGCGAATCAGACGGAAAACTTTACACCCCGTTTTGTCAGTTCTCCCATGAGCCAGGGCGAGACTTCCATACTGAAAAACGACAGCAGCTCCGTACGCTGGGATAATAAATCCACAACCTCCGCAACCGTCTCGGCGATCTCCCGATCTTCTGCACCGTAGCACCGTTCGAGATGAAGACAAAGCCATTCCAAACTCGCCTTTCCTCGTCCGTCCTCCCGCTCGTAAGAACGCACAACCAATTGCCACACGGCACGGAATGTCTCAGGAAGGCGCCCTTCGAGAAGATCAATTTCCGCCTTCAGAAGAATTCTCTCAAGTTCTTTCGATGTTTTATCAAAAATCTGAGAGTCGAAAACATTAGAAAGAAATGTTGCCCATTTTCCGCGTATCTCCTTCAAAAAAGCCTCGTTTTCCGGGGTCTCATCTTCATAGCGCAGGATATTTCTTGCCGCTTCATACGCCCTGTCAAAGGGGGGAGTGAACGTCAAATCATGCGAGGAGAGCACTGTCGCATAATCCTTCAAAAACGCGACGATCTCCTCAACGGACATTTCCACCTCTTCGATTTCGAGTCGCTCCCGAGCCGCATCGGCAAGTACGCAGGCGTATTTCGCCATGCCCTGCTCACGACAGAACAGCGCAAGTTGTCGTAAAACCAAGGGAGGCCAACCGTGCAGAACCGGGTCGGAGCGGGCCAGAAGGTTGTTGAGCGCCACTACGGTAATGGCCGTTTCCCGGTCGTCGAGGTCGTCTTCGGCGAATCTGCGCAGGACTTTTTCCGTGAGTTCCAATGCCTCCGTGTTCTCCAACTCTCGGGTAGTGTAAACAGGGTCGTCATTCCCCACATCGAGCCCACGAAGAAGCCATTCCATGGAGGGATATGCATAACGAAACCATTTTCGGAGAAACGCCAGAATACTCCGGTGCCCCTGGAGAATGTCCTCCACTGCATTGTGCCACTTTTCCACACTCGCCACGGAATCAAGCCTGCGGGTTTCCCCGAAGACGACACCGCTCAAATGGGTATAGCTCTGACCGATGAACGCAAGGGATCGATTTCTGTCATGGAGGCGGTCGAGCAACACCGAAACTTCCGCGGCTCGGGCACGCCGTGCTTCAGGGGAGAGTGCAGCGGCAACGGCACGGTCCCGCCACGATTCGATCTCGGAAAGCATCGCCTCGGAATGCGCTACGTCGGAAAGGACAGAATCGATCATCATCTGCAGGCGCTTCGCCTGCTGGCGTTTGTCCTTTTCTGCGATCAGCCGCCGTGCCAGCGCCGCCGGAAGCGCATCGGGTGAAAAGGGTGCCGCAGAAGCGGCGAATTTGTCGAGAAATTCCCGAAAGGTCATAACGATGCTTCCCTGAATGAGCGCTCCGCCCTCGGTACAGTCATACAGAGGGACTTTCATGCCCGGAATCATGCTCTCGAACATCTTCAGAAACTTGAACCACGAGATCTGAGTCCGAACCATACCTCCGTGGATCCCCGGAACCATGAGTCCCGCCTCTTCACTCCGAGCACGCTCCACGGCGAGATCGGCCTCCGAGACCGTATCCGCCGCGTGGGACGCGCCATCGTCGCCGTAGGCGAGATCCTGACCGATAAGGGCAACCGCCGAGGCCTTGAAGATCTCCGCCAGAGACACCGCCATGTGGGAAACGGATGCCCCAGAGGGAATGAGATCGCCTCCGAACAGGTTATTCACAATCCACTGATCAAGTGCAAGCTCCGCCTTGCCCACCACCGCCACGGGTCCTGGCCAACAGCCGATGACCTGCTGGGGACACACGGACTGCGCGACGAGCAGAATATCCCGACACTCGTCCCTGTGGTTTTCAACAAGTGGACTGAAATTTCGGGCGTACATCTCCTGGGGGCGTTCCATACTGGTGACGATATGGGGGCGGATGCCGATCTTGAGGAGTTTTTTCACCGCGCTGTCCGCAGCGACGATGACACAGGAAGTGGCGTATTCCTTGAGCAAATGCACGTTTTTCTCGAGGGATGGACCGGATGCGACGGAGACGAAGGGACGCCCCTCGTAGGGACCGATAAAATCAACGAGCCGCGGGCCATTTATTACCCATGGGGACATCAGGCACATGTTGCGGATACCAAGCAACGTGTCTTCGGCAGTATTTCCCAAAAATTCCACATAAAGGCGAACAGTTTCCCAAAATTCCTTAATGGCTGTATCAAACTTTTTGCGAAAAGCCTCGTTTTCACCAGCATGCACTGCCGTACAGGCCTCGTTCACCATGAAAACTCCCAGGGGACGGATATTGACATCCAACGCTTCCGTAGAGAGGGTTCGGTCCTCTCCCGTGAAAAAACTGATGCGGCATGCGCTGGGCAACGCCGCGTAGACCGATGTGGTGGACAAGGTGTGCACGAGGAGTTCTTCGCTGGGCTCCACCACCACAACGGCGAGGGCGTTTCTGTCAAGCTTGCGCAGCAGGCGGAACAGATAGGGAGGAAAGCCGACTCCATGGGCAACCACCACATTTTTCCTGCCGAGCTCCTCGGGGAAAAGCGATTCGGCCTTCTGGAAGAACGGCACATCCCCATCCCCACCAAAGCCACGAATCCAGAGCCCCTGTGCCGTCTCCTTTACGGAAGGGGTTCTGCCTTCTTCTTCCATCAATGCCCTGCGACACTGCAACCGCACCGCCAACTGGGGCTGAAACCGTCTGAGATGTTTCAGATTATGTTCCCAAACCTGCGTTTCTCCTGGCAAGCACATCTCATCCCTTCTCGAGGACTAGGGAGCAACGTCGTCGTCTTTGCGGGGAAACAACTTTTCAAGAGACACCTTGGGGCTCTGAGCGGCAGCCTTGATATTCTCTTCCCGGATCTGGTCCCACAGCTCCTTGCGCCATACTCCGATGGAGCGGGGAGCATTGATGCCGAGCCGCACCGAATCCCCCCGCGTTTCGATGACAGTGATCTCGATCTCCTCGCCGATGACGAGCCCTTCTCCAACTTTGCGCGTGAGGACGAGCACCTAGGCCTCCTCCTCTCCGGCAGGAGTGGTGCAGGAGTCTTTCCGACCACCACCCGTGGGAGGAACGGTTTCAGAGGATGTCGCCCCGGCCTCTTCGGCGGAGCCCCGGCTCGCCTGGGCCTCGCAAGAGGCCCGCACGGCGTCGGAGAGAACGAAGGCCCGCATGGAATACTCGTCGTTGGCGCAGATGACCTGCTTGGCAAGACGCTTTTTGACGTTCACCACGATGGGCGCCCGCAGGTTGGCAGTCATGTTCCATGGCGCATCGGGGGGAATGGAGACGACCGCCATGGTGCTCAGATCACCGTCGTCGTCAACGGACAGATCCTCAAGATCCCCGGCGACGATTTTCGCATTGTATTCGGGCAGCACCGCCTGAGGCGGCATGACCGGCAGGGCGATGGCTTCATCCGAAAGGCTCTGAAGCCATTTGATGGGGTTCTCGTCCTCGCCGGCAAGAATCCATTCGTAATGATCGTAGAAACCGGGTATGCCCTTGGGGAAATGAAGGACATCCTCATCGTTTACGGAGAGAACACCGAATCGTGTTGTTGTTACCGTTTTCACATCATTTCACCTCGTCATTGACTCGCTGGAAAGAAAAATCCATTCCCGATGAATCCACGGCCAGGAAACAGCCACTCTTAAGATCAGCTCAGGAAATCCACGAGCGAGGGTTGAATGATGCGGGCAATCACGGCGAGGCTCGCGGAATAGATCGACTGGGCCATCTGGAACCTGGTGACGGCATCGGCGAGGTCCGTGTCGGCCACCTTGCTCTGCAGGTCCGTGAGCGAGATGTTGTTCATCTTCAAACGGGACTGGCTGGTCTCGTAGCGGTTCATGAGTGCTCCCGTGGCGGTGCGCTGCCGCAGGAGATTGTCCATGAAATCATCGATCTTCCCCAGGAGGGAATGACCGATTCCCTCGCGGTCCTCGGCCTTTGTCGCAGCGATAAGGTCATCAAGCAGGCCGAAGAAATCCGTCTGACGCTGATTTGTCGCCGTGCGTACCGTCACGTTCTGGGTGTAGGGGCTCGTGTTAGGCAGGGGGCCGTTGCGCACCGCCGTGGTTTGAACGCCCCCTCCCGTAAGGATCGTCGCACCGCCGGCGTTCGCCACCTCAACACGATAGCCTCGGTCGGAAACGATGGCCAGGAATTCGTTGCCTCCATCGGTCAAGAGCTCCGCCCGGAGGTCCTGCCCCTGGAAACGGCTGTTGATGGCGGCCACGAGATCGTTGTTGTCCACCACCCCGGACTGGTCGAAATCGCGAATCTGGGACAGGTCGATGGAATGGGTGTAGCCGTTGACCGTGATCTCCAGGTTGCCCACCGCAGGGAACGGAGCAGCCGCAAGCTCCGCTCGGACGGTGTTATCGATCTGGAGAAACTGTGCGGCACCCCCGGAGACATCGAGCACGGAGACGGGAGAGCCGTCCTTGGCGGCGAAAGAGAGCTGCACGTTCCCCGGATTGTCGAGATCCGTGTCCACGAAGGAGACGTCGAGCCAATCGCCCGCGTTCAGACGGACCTTCTCCGCGATCATCTGGGGGGTATCCGTGGCAAGAACCGCGATTTCCACGGACCGTCCGAGAGTGCTGATACGGAACGTTCCCGCGTTCGCCGCCCCCACCGGTCCGTCCGCAACGGTTCCGCCGATGAGCCCCGTCTGGAGGCCGGTTTGAATGGCGATGCCGCCACTGTACTCGTCGGCCTTCAGCTCCGGATCCCCGAAGGGAAGGTCCACAATGCGCAAAGGTTCCCCCGTCTTAGCATAAAGGACGAACTGCCCCCCGCCGAGATCGTCCGTGCCGAGTAAACGTCCTCCGTACTGCTCGTTCACCTGACGGACGATCTCCTCGGCGACCTTGACACCGTCCAGGTTGTTCAGGGCATCGGCGACATCTTCCCGGTACAGTTTGACCTTGAACTCCTTGTCCCCCACGGTGACGCTCACGAGGGCAGGAAGGTTTTCGTCCAGAGCGGCTCCGGTGGGAAAGGTACCGCCGGTGATGCCTTTCGTCACGGTGCTGACGCCGAGCTGTGCCGCATAGTCCGCACCGGCCGTGGTATTTTTGTCGTAGAGCGTCAGAGCCTGACCGTCTTTCGTGCGGAGAACGAGGCGCTTCGTCGCGTTTTCCGCGTTTGTTCCTCCCGCAACGCCAGGGGGCAAACCCTGATCCTGTTCATCCGTCTCCACCGTCACCTCAAGCCAGCTTCCCGCCACGTTCCTGATGCGCGTGGCAAGCTCTTCCAGCGTCAGATCCGGATCGTCGTTGATGATGACTTCCGCCCGGTTGTTGCCGCTCTCCAACCGCCAATAAAGCTCCTGGCCGGCACCCGTCGTGTCGAATCCTGTCCAGCCGGCGGCGACCTCGGTGCTCTTTACCGCCGTCTCCATACGGAAAAGGCTCGTGAGATCAATGTGGCTGTGGTCACTAGGCTTTTCCACCGGGGCGCTCAGCAACTGGAGTTCGGGATCCAAGGGATCGAAGGGCACCGGATCGCCGAAAACCTCCCGAGCGCCCTCGGAAGCGGTAATGGAAAACTTTTTTCCCGTTTCCTGACTGAAGATGAGAAGTCTCTGATTGCCTCCACCCGTATCGACGACTCGGGCAAGCATTCCTTCGACATCACTGTTGATTTTTCCGGCGATGACGTCGAGTGTTTCCGTTCCGTCCAGTGCCAGCGTGCTCAATGTTCCGTCGTCCCACGTGAACGTTATCGTCCCTGCGGCGGAAGGAGTCCAACCGAGGACTCTGTCAATTCCCTCAATTCCCTGCTCCAGGTTTTCAGGATCGGTGGCGGGCCAGGACGTGAGCTGCACAGGTTCCCCCGTGTGACTATGGATCTCCAGGCGCTGTACACCCGCCGCCTCGTCCTTGATAACCTGCACGGACACGAGACGCCCCACATCGCCCATGGACAAACTCGAATTGATAAGTTGTGCGATCTCGTCGAGGGAGTAGCTGTCGAGTTCGTTGGGGTCGCGGAAGCGATTGTAGTCCGTATCGTCCACTCCGCCGATGCTGTCGTCGTCGGTCCATTTCTCCGGAATGAGAACCTTCGCCATGCGATCCCCCACCTGGAACTGGAGAATTTCGCTTCGCCCCGTCCATTCGAAATCAACGGGAACTTCGACACTCGCCAGGACATACTGCGTCTCGTTCGTGGGAAAGACATCCCGGCCATGCAGGGATACCTGCCCCTCGGAACCGCGCTCGGTCTCGAAATAGACACGCTGCTCGTTTCCCAGATAGACCACATTGCCGTTCGCGTCGAGCTGAAAGGGGATGACGCTGGTGTTGAGACCGGAGAGGAGATACCGCCCCTCCACGCTGTAGTTCGCAGTAAGGCGCAGCTCTTCCTTGAGAGATGCCAATTCCTGAGCGATGGCCTCCATATCCACATCCTCGAGGGCGCCGTTCCCGGCGTAGACCGCGAGTTCGCGGATGCGCTGCACTACCGACGTAACCTGATCGAGAGCCGTTTCCGTGTTCTTGAGCCAGGTGATGCCGTCGTCCATATTGCGTACATACTGGACATTCTCGAAGATGGTCGTTCCCAGAGCAAGTTCCCGCGTCACATCCACGGGATTGTCCGAGGGACGGTTGTACAGTTTGCCCGAGGACATCTGCTGCTGCAGTTTGAGAAGACGGCTCAGGTTGTTGTGCATGTCCGCCAGAACCGTAGCCTGCATCATGGAATTGGTCACCCGTGGCATCTCTCTCCCCCCTTTGCCTTAACGGCCCACAGTACCCATGCCGTTGATGATCTTGTCCAGCAGTTCGTCCTGGGTAGTGATGAAACGGGACATGGCGTTGAACGCCTGCTGAAAACGAATGATGCCCATCATTTCCTCGTCGAGGTTGACTCCCATGACGGACTGGCGTTGCGTGTCGATCTGGGTCACCAGTGCTCTCTGGTTGGACGCCATGGTGCGGGCACGCTGCCCCTGGCTGCCGATCTCGGAAATGAAGGTCTCGTAATAGCCGTTGAAGCTGGCACTCCCCCCCTCGAGCACTTTCGCCTGCTTGAGCTGGGCCATGCGGAGCGCATTTGTGCCATCTCCCTCTCCCAGAGTGTGCCCGCTGCCGTCGTCGCTTGCCGCGGCGAAGAGGCTGGAGTCGTTTTCGATAGCCGCATTCAATGTCAAATTGCGCGAAGCGCCGTATTTGAGCGCGATGGGCTCGAAATAGGCGATCCCCGTTGTCATCGCGTTGTCCCCCGTGCCGTGTCCGGCATAATGGATGGCGTTCATCTCATTGGCCAGTCCGTAGGCAATTTCGTCGAAGGCCGCAAGGTGTCCCAGGATGATGTCGTCCCGCGCCTCAAGCAGGGCCAGAATTTCTCCACCTTTCACGTGGTGTTTCACGGTAATTCCCGAGGTGCCCGTCGCCTTCAGGGTGAAGTGAATTCCCGTGGAGACCGTATCGAGGGTTTTCGCGGCATAGCCGTCGCTCTTGGAGAGCAGGCGGGCTTCGGTGAAGGTGTTCTCCGAGGACATATAGCGAGAACCGTCAAAAAGAAAGACCGCATCCTGTGCCCGAGTGAGCACGCTGGTGGAGTTCTGTTCGATGCCGTTCGGCACGTCGGCGACGTTGGCGAAGCCGAGCTTGCGCGCCACGTAGAGGCTGCCGCCCTCATCGCCCTGGAAGTTGATGCGAGGGCTCTCGCCCACCACGTTGCTCTCCAGGACGAGATAATGGCTGTTTGTCACCTCGTCGTAGCGGATTTCCGCGTGAAGCCACTGTTCGGGGCGATCGGGGTCGTTTTCGTTGGCGGCAAAGTGGCCGTTGATCTTGTTCCGGATCGTCTCCAGCGTGTCCTCTTCGGTGACGTCGATCTTCACGGTGACGCCCTCGTCGGCCATGCCAAGCTTGCCCGAGAGAAGATTTCCCTTCACGTCCGTGAGAGAAAGAAGGTAATTCTCCGTGGAGAGGAGCGTAAGGCGATCCTTCGTGCCTGAGGCCGTCACGGTCGTGTTGAGCCCGGCGTCGGTGTACAGGGGGTCGCCAAGAAAACCGCGCAAATCATCGAGAAGAAGTTCGCCGTTAGCTCCGGCACCCACAGTTACCGGAGACCCGTGGTTGTCGTTCAGCTCCCATGCAGCACCATTCCAGGAAGCCGTCACGATGCTTTCAAAATCCCCTGAGGCGACGCGGAACTGGTACGACGTAGGCTCGTCTGCGCCAGGAGGCGCAGAAAGCAGCACGGCTCCGTCGGGCCCCGTATTGTCGAAAGCAATGCTCGTCTCCTGCGTTCCCGAGCTGCTCACGGTGATGCCAAAACTTCCGGAGAGGTTGAGTTCCTGGTCCACGTACAGGGGCTGCACGCGGTCGTTGCCGTTCCCCACCGCCCAGGCCGTTTCAGAGGCGAGACGTTCCACCGTGAGAACGTGCACGGCCTCGGGAGCCTGCTGTTCGATGATGACTTCGAGGACGGAAGGGTTGTCCACGTGGTCGAACTCGTTGTCCTCCACCTGCACGTCGAAGTATCCCTCGTTACCCTGAACGGGAACGAGGACGAGATGACGGGTCTGCGTTCCCTGCACAAGCAGCTTGCCGTCCAAATAGATCTTGTAGTCCCCGTCGCTCTGGTCGCAAACCGTAGCGGGAGTGCAGTCAATGAGCTTGCAGAGCTTCTCCACGAGAAGATCACGGCGATCCAGCAGGTCGTTGGGGTTGCCGCCCACGCCCTGCACTTCCGAGATCGTCT
Source organism: Synergistaceae bacterium UBA5560 (assembly GCA_002425685.1). Lineage (GTDB taxonomy): Bacteria > Synergistota > Synergistia > Synergistales > Aminiphilaceae > Aminiphilus. The sequence goes on from DIMS01000111.1 coordinate 26,192, forward strand.
CGTTCAGGGCAGCGATCTGGTCGATGTAGTTGTTGGCCTCCTCGACCTTGAGTTTCAAATCCTGGTTGAGCGCAGCCCGATACTGGTCGTAATTGGTGGCGAGTTGCTCCAGAAAAGTGGTAAGGGTGATGGTTTTCTGCACAAGATCCTCCCGGACCGAAGAGCTGTCCGGGCGCTTGTGGGCTTCCTGAAGCGCGGCCCAGTAGTCATCTATGGCAGCGGCGAACCCTTCGCCAGCGGGTTCGTTGACGAAGAGTTCGATGTGGTTCAACACCTGCTCGATACGCTCCCAATAGCCGAGGACGGTGCTCTCTTCCTGATATTGCATGTCCAGAAAAGCGTCCCGGAGACGCACGATGGCGTCCACCTGGACACCCGTTCCGATCTGCCCAGGAAGCGCCGGTCGGGCAAGACCCGGTTCCGTGAAGGGATCGGTGCTGGAGGCCTCGACCCGTTGCCGTGAATAGCCCTCCACGTCGGCGTTGGAGATGTTGTGTCCCGCCGTTTCCATGCCCCTGCGGAAGTAGTCGAGGGCACGACGGCCCATTTCAAGGCCGAAAAAACTGCTGAGCATGGCGAACCTCTCCTCCCCTACGCGATGGTCATCCTCTGAAGTCGTAGCCGCCGGAGGGTGTTCCGAAGGAGCCTTCCAAGCGTCTCCACTCGTTGACGAGCAACTCGCCGAGCATGGAGCTCTGTTCCACGAGCCTCGAGAGAATCTGCATCTCCGATTTGAGTTTCAGCACTGCCTGCCGGAGCGCATCCCCGGCGGTGCGAAGCCGAGTAGCCTCCTCCTCGGTCAACTTGGAAGCAAGAGCGCTTACCGTGGGGTCGCAGCCGAGCACCGCCGCAAGCGCCTTCGTCTCGCGCTCCCTCGCGGCCTCGGACGCGCGAGCCTTGGCTGAAAGGGATTGCGCGCTTTTCATCAGCTCCTGCAACGAAGAAAGGCGCTCTTCTCTGAGCGCCTCCCGCTGTCGAACGATGACGTCCCACAATTCAAGCAGCATTTGGGTCTGCTGCTCGAGAAGGGGAATCAGGTTTTCCACCACGGGGTCATTCCTCCTTTTGCAGGATGCCCGCGGCAAGAAGACGTTGCGCGACGAGAGTCAGGTTCGGCGTGTACGTACCGGACTGAATCTGTTCACGAAGGGCATCGACACGTTCGTTGCGGATCTCGGGAACTTTTTTCAGCTCGGAAGAGACTTTGGCCAGTTCCTTGGCAAAAGCGCTGACCTCAAGTCCGTCCCCTTGGGCTTCGCCTGAAACGGATTTGTATTTGCCGGCGCTTTTCTGCAGATACTGGGCACCCAGAACGCGCTGCACCTTGTCGATCATGATCCCTCACCCCTGTCCATGAAGCTCGCTTCCAGTATCGGAATATCTTGAGAAAAGCTTTAGCACCCGGGGGAAAAATCGGCGTTTTGCGCGACACATGTGCCACATAAAACGCCCCAGGTTTTACGCGACGCAGACTGCTCGGGGAACCGTCGCACAGGACCGCTGCCACAGAGCCGTCGGAAACGCGCTCAACGCTCCTTTTTATTGCGGCGGTATTTCTGATGGACGTACAGCAGATTCTTCTTGTCCTTGAGAATGTCTGCGTGAATTCTTCGGGAGCAGGCAGAGCACAGGTTTCCTGTCGCAATGGAGGCACCGCAGGATTGACAGTTCCGTCGTCCCTTTCCGGGTTCGACCTTCTGAATGCGCCCGTCCTCAACGAGGGCCTGGAGGAATTTTTCGTCAAGGTCAAGAAGTTTCGACAGGTCCTGAACGGTGGGAGTGAGCTTGGGATGGGCACGCAGAAAATCCCGCACGTAGGCGTACACCTCGTCGAGTTCGGCCCGACACTCGTTGCACACCGACGAGGTGCCGGCGCTCACGAAGGCGTTGCCGCAGACGGCACAACTGCGCAGATCAAAGTGGGCCATGCGGATCACCTCCCCGGGAGCGACTCCAGGAAACCAGAGCGGACACCGCTCCACCGGCACGCATCACCGCGCCGGCGGCCCGCAGGAACGTGGTTCCCGTGGTGCACACATCATCAACAAGTATAACGCCTCTCAAGGGACCTGAACAGCGGCGCACCGCGAGGGCCTCTTCGGGAAGACTTCTGCGGTCGGCGGCGGAGCGCTCCGCCTGGGGAGGGAGAGATCTTTGCCATTCCAGCACATCTCGGACCGGGCGGGAGAGAACCGAGGCCATTCCTTCCGCGAGAAGCTTTGCCTGATTGAAGGAACGCGGACTCCCCCGGTGGAGCGGAACGGGAACGAGATCGCCCTCGGGGAAGCTCGGGCACGCGGCGACAAGCCGGCCGAGCGCGTGTCCCATGGGGATGCCGAGAGAGGCCTGACCTCGGTATTTGAGATCGAGGAGAAGACGCCGTGGCATGCCGTCGTGAAGGGTGCCGAAGAAGAGCGGCGGCAGATCGGGATGTGCCGGACAGGGTGCGGGAACACCACAACGGGGACAGACCGGTGTCGGCGGTGGAAGAAGCGCGTCGAGACAGGCGGGACAAACGGGAACCGCCATGCGTCCACAGAGCGGGCAGACTGCGGGCCAGAGGAGATGGCAGAGAACCTGTCGCAGAAAGGTGAACATGCCCTACAGCAGAACCGGAAACGTTCCGCCTCGAGAACGCCCGGTGAACGACACTCCGGTTTTTTTGCCGGAGGAACGGAAGACGGCAGCGAGGGCGAAATCGAACGCCCCCGCTGCCGTCAAAGAGTTTCTTCCCACGCGTTCGTTCTTTTTCAGCGCCCCGCGGCCTTGCGAAGCGCCTCGGCCCGATCCGTGCACTCCCACCGGGGCAGAGGATCCAGATCGACGCGTCCCATGTGTCCATAGGCGGCGAGCCGGCGATACTGGGGCTTGCGAAGTTCCAGATCCCGGATGATGGCGGCGGGACGGAAGTCAAACTGTTCGCGCACAAACCTCGTGAGCGTGGCGTTGTCCACGACGCCGGTACCGAAGGTCTCCACCATGATGGAAACGGGATGGGCCACACCGATGGCGTAGGCCACCTGGATCTGACACACCTCCGCCAGCTCCGCGGCGACGATGTTCTTTGCGGCATAGCGGGCCATGTACGCGGCGGAACGGTCCACCTTGGTGGGATCCTTGCCGGAGAAGGCACCTCCACCATGAGGCGCAACACCGCCGTAGGTATCGACGATGATCTTGCGTCCCGTGAGACCAGTATCCGCCATGGGGCCGCCCAGCACAAAGCGGCCCGTGGGGTTGACGAGAAGACGGGTCTTTCCGTCCAGCAGCGCCGCAGGGATCACCGGCCTGATGACGTGCTCCAGGATGTCCGCGGCGATCTGTTTCTGCTCCACTTCGGGATGATGCTGGGTGGAGACGACGATGGTGTCTGCACGGAGGGCTTTTCTCCCCTCGTATTCCAGCGTCACCTGGGTTTTTCCGTCGGGACGCAGATAGGGGAGAACGCAGTCTCTGCGCATTTTGGCGAGCCGCCGAGCCAGACGATGGGCCAGTGCAATGGGAAGAGGCAGATATTCCTCGCATTCATTGCAGGCATAGCCGATCATCATGCCCTGATCGCCTGCGCCGACTTTGTCGATTTCATCGTCGTTCATGTCTTTTTCGCGGATTTCCAGGGCCTTGTCCACTCCCTGGGCGATGTCGGGAGACTGTTCGTCGATGGCGGTGATCACCGCGCAGGTATCCCCGTCGAATCCGTACTTCGCTCGGGTGTAGCCGATTTCCTTGACGATGGATCTCGCAAGGGCCGGGATCTCCACGTAGCAGGACGTGGTGATCTCTCCCGCGACAACGACCAATCCGGTGGTGACGAGAGTCTCACAGGCCACCCGTCCCATGGGGTCCTGCTCGAGAATCGCGTCGAGAACTCCGTCGGAGATCTGGTCCGCCAACTTGTCCGGATGCCCTTCCGTCACCGACTCGGACGTGATGAGAAAACGCTCGTTCGCCATAACCTACCGCACCTCCACAACACAACATTACTGCCCATGCATAAGAAACATCACGGGCAGAAAAACGTCAACCTCGTAATGTACATTTTATACAGTGCCTGGAAAGAAATGTCAACGCACAACATTCTCCACAGCGTTCTCCCGGAAAAAGCTGTGGGGGAATCACGTCAGGAATATTCTATCGGTCTGCGGAGCAACATGACCGCCCCTTCCCGATGCTCGAATCCGTGAGGCGCGAGAAAGGGAGCAAGATCGCTGGTATAGGTGATGAGAAGCGGGATGTTGCGCACCGCCGGATGCTCCAGAACGTATTCGAGCAACGCGGATCCAAGCCCCTTTCCCTGGTGATCGGGATGAACGAGGATGTCCCAGAGCGACCCGCGAAAGACGAAATCCGTGAGAAGGCGACAGAAAGCCACCACCTTACGTTCGAAGTGAACGGAAAAGCACATGCTGCTCCCCTCGAGCATTTTTCGGATCTCCTCAAGAGAACGGCTTCTCCCCCATCGTGTGAAAAGATAGAGGTTATGTATGCTCTCCGCGTCCACGGCCAGTTTGCTGTCGTAGAACAGATATCCCTGCGGAATGGGGTGCGGCACTTTCGTCACGGAGCAACCCGGATGCGTCGGAAACAGCCCTTATGGCCGGGCCGTCGCGGAATCCGCGCCGCCGAGAGACATGCCGCCACAGATACGGCGCAGATCGCCTCCGCGGGCATCGGCACTCACCGGAAGCTGCACCACCTGACCGGTACCGCAACGGGGACATATCCACATGGCCCGGGCCATGCCATCCGCATCGGGAGCACCCGCCAACACCTTCATTTCACCACAAAGCTGGCATGCCACGATCAGCATTTCTCCAGATCTCCCTTCATCCTCCCCGAGGAAATGCAAAATGTGCCATTATTGTACCGCAGTTTTCTCCTCCGGGGAACGGACTTCCAATTCCACTTGCACGGGTCCTTCCGTAAAGGTGGTCTCCGCGGTGGCGACGACGAGTTCAAGCGTTCCTTTCGAAGAGGCGATCTTCTCCACGGCGTCGAAGAATTCCGCCGCGGCAAGATTGCCCACCGTCCCTCGAAGCGGATCGCGCAACACGCCGTCCGCCGTGGCTTTTCCGTTCACCTCCGCGAGGATTTCGTAGAGTTTCGCCTCCGCTGCCTCGAGTGTAAGCCCTCCCTGGATCTCGCGCACGAGCAGAACCGTCCCCGCCTCGTAGATCCGCGTGCTCTCCAGCGCCTCGACTTTGGTCTGCACACGCTCTCCGAGAACGGCGTTGGAGCTGGCCACCAGGCGAAGCACCATGCGTAGAGGAGACCCCCCCGCGCCGATCCGATCGAGCACCTGGCGAAGGGAATCTTCGCCGATCTCGACGGCCATTCCCTCGGAACCTTCGGGAAGACGGCGGCGGATCACCACAACGGCACGCTCGCGCAGAGACCGGACGGCCTCTTCTGCCGCGATGCCGTCACTCCCCTGGGGAAGAGGCAACTGGGCGATGATCTCTCCGGCCAGGACGATGATGCGCCCCGCACGGATCTGCTCGAGACCCTTTCGGAGTGTCTCGATGTCCTCCTGCAGCTCGGTCCGTTGCGCCTCAAGGCGATGCACTTCTCTTTCCAGCTCCTGGCGGCGCGCCTCGGCGGCGCTCTTCGCCGCGAGAGAACGCTCAAGCTGCTCCTGAAGGGTTCGCAGAGACTCCTCGCTCTCGGCAAGACGTCTTTCCACCTGGGCCAGTTCCTGGCGCTTCGTGGTGAGTTCCGCCTGATTTTCGAAAAGCCGGAGTTCGAGGGCCTGCATCTCCTGCTGGTTTTCCTGAAGCTGGGAGGTGAGTTCGGTGATCTGCCGCTGGACGAATTTGAGGCTGAACAGTGCCGTCCGGACCGTATCCGTGGTGGTGGAGAGAATGGCCAGGGTGGCAAGGGTGATAAACACTCCCGTTACTGCGGTGACAATCGACGAGGTGTAGCGGGGGCGCAGACCGAAGATGGAGATGCGCTTTTTCCCGATGCGCATGCCCAATACGTCTCCCACGTAGGCCACGACAGCGCTTACGAGAACAAGAACGATCAGGAGCTTCCAGTTGATGTCGCCCAGACGTTCAAGCACCGCTCCATCATCTCCTCGTTTCCAAAGCTCCCTGTCCGGGAACAGGCGTCGAATGAAAAGCCTCGTTCCGCTTGCCTCAACGGAAGAAACGACCTTCGGCGAAGAGGTCTTTCACCTGTCACGTTCGCCTGTCCTGACCCTGAAACTGCCGTCCTGTCTCGGGCAGATCCGTTCCTCTTCGATTGTGCGAAAGATATCGTACAGTATCAGCGGTACCGGAAGGGTGACACTCCGAAACAAACAGTACCACATTTTTCCCGGAATTACCGTACGAAAAAGCGGGCTCCACAAGGGAGCCCGCGGGCATCGCTTTCTACGGAGTCGGACTCTTCCCGAAAACGTGTTCCGGGAGTGAAACCTACTTGCCCATGCCCTTGAGGACTTCCCGGGAAATCTCGAGGCTCTTCTCGATATCCTCCACGGGAACGTTGAGGGCGGGACGATACCGCATGGAGACGTTGCCGCAGGGAAGAATGAGCATCTTCCTGTCCCAGCATCCCTTCTTGAAGGTCTCCCGCAGCTCGGCGTTGGGGAAATCGTAGGCACACATAAGCCCCTTGCCGCGCACGTTGGAAATGAGGTGGGGGAATTCCTTCTGGAGATCCAGAAGCCCGCTGAGCAACCGGGAGCCCGCCGTGTTGGCCACGTAGTCGAGGATGTTCTCGTCGCGGTAGATTTCAAGATAGCGGGTGGCGCGGACCATGTCGCAGATGGTACCACCCCAGGTGGAGTTGATGCGGCTGGAGACGACGAAGCAATTGTCGTCCACGTCGTCGATGCGGGGTCCCGCTACGACGCCGCACTGCTGGGCCTTTTTCCCGAAGGAGAAGAGGTCGGGTCTCACACCGTGATGCTCCCAGGCCCACATTTTGCCGGTGATGCCCATGCCGCACTGGACCTCGTCGAAGATGAGGAGGGTATCGCTCTCGTCGCAGATCTGGCGCAGAGCCTTGAAGAACTCGGTGCGGAAATGGTTGTCGCCGCCCTCGCCCTGGATGGTCTCGATGATGATCGCGCAGATGCCGTCGGGATCTTCGGCGATGGCACGCTTGATCTGGTTGAGGGATGTGCGCTCCATCCACTCGACGATGCCCAGGTTCTGCTCGAGAGGCCAGATCATCTTGGGATTGAGGACTCTGGGCCAGTCAAACTTGGCAAAGAACTGATATTTGTTGGGGTCGTTGGTGTTGGTGACGGAAAGGGTGTAACCGCTGCGTCCGTGGAAGGCTTCGTTGAAATGAAGGACCTTGGTGCCCTTGCTTCCCGAAACGGCCTGGCCTTTGGTGATCTTGCCGGCCTTGAGAAGTTTGCGCACCTTCCAGTCCATGGCAATCTTGAAGGTGTTCTCCACGGCGAGGGTGCCGTAGTCGATGAAGAAGAGGTGATCCATGCCCTCGGGTTTCGCCACTTCGGCAAAGGTTTTCACGAACTCCGCCATTTCGACGGTGTAGATGTCCGAATTGGCAACCTTGTTGATGGCGGAGCGGAAGATTTTCTCCTTGAACTCGTCGGTCGTCGTCCGCGGATGATTCATGCCGAAAGGTGCCGAGGCGAAGAACGTGTAGAAATCAAGCCACTGGTCTCCGGTTTTCGCATCGACAATGTGACTGCCCTTGGACTTTTCCATGTCAATGACGATATCGAAGCCGTCCCGGAGCATCCATTTCTCGATGGTCGGGAACACCTGGTCCGGAGTCACGCTCCACTTGACTTGTGCCATTGTACCTTCCTCCTTGTGATCAAACGGCTCGACAGCCCACCCTCGGAAATCACCTTGTGAACTGTACTCTTAACTTCACCCGGTTTACATTCTATGTCGGACTCGATCTTCGCGCAAGTGGGAATTTCCAGACATCAAACGACAATTCATTCCTTCGCGGAGAACATGTTGCATGGACACGCATCTTTTACTGTCAGTTGTGGCGGTCCAGGCACAGAAAAGAGAGGACGAAGATGATTACCGGGGGCAAACTTCGGTTTTCCTGAAGGGGTCGTGGATTCTCCGGACAGATGGCCTTTTTGAAGGGACACGGAACTGCAGAGCGGGTTTTCTCCAGGAGTATTCGGATTGGAGAAACGCTCACGGTGGAGACCTTTTTCAGCGATCCCCGCCGGTTCAGCCAAATGAGGCGAGCTAGAGATCGGGAAAGGGTGCCAGGGCAAGGTGTTCCCGAATGAGTGCAGCGGCGTGAAATCTTCCCGAATCCATGCCTGGACACCGCCTCGTCTCATCCGCCCAGTTGTCGGGATGCACGAGCAGGGAGGGCCAGAAAGGGAAGAGGCGACACTGAAGAGGCCTGACGTGGTACACGGCGCATCTTCCGCGAGAGGCATCGAAAAAAACGCAGTCGCCGTTCCACCGCTCCCGGAGCGAGGGACGGCGCTCCCTGGTCACCGTATAGGAACGGCGGAACTGTTCCGGAGAAAGAGCGAGAAAGGTACACAGGGCCTCCTCCTCGGAGGGAGTGAACCACACCGCTCCGGGCTCCCCTCGACAGCACCGGCCGCATCCCCGGCAGGAAAAAAATAAACCATTTATCCACCACGGTTGATTTTTTGACATCTTCAGGCGTCCGCCGCCTTTTCCTGTGGAAGCGCCTCTTTCAACTGCTCGTAGAGGATCCGCCAGAGTCCGATTCCTTCTCCCCGCGTGAGAGATTCTGCAGCCATCTCGACGGAAAGGTCTTCAAGAACGCCGAAGGGGCGCTTTTCGTCGTGCCCCCCCATGCTGCGGGCCTGGTGCATCATGTCCTTCCAGAGCATGCCGAGGAAAATGCCCTCGAACTGGCGGCACGCTTCCTCGAGTTCCGTCGCCTTGCGTGAGGATATTTTTTCTGCGATGTCTCCGCTCCGTGCTGTCCCGACCAAATCGTCGATCTTCATCACATGACCACCAGCTCTCCGTGAAGTGCACCCGCCTGCTGGATGGCCTGGAGAATGGCGATGATGTCCCTCGGGCTGGCGCCGACGCCGTTCATGGATTCCACCAGGTCGTTCACGCTCGTCGCCGCGGGGAGTGTGAGGAGTTGTCCCGGCTGTTCCTGAACGCTCACGTCCGTCTGGGTGGTCACCGTCGTCTCTCCCCGACTGAAAGGCTGCGGCTGAGACACGTCCTGGCGCTCCTGAACCCGAACGGTGAGGTTGCCGTGAGCGACGGCGACGGAACCGATGCGCACGTCACCACCCATGACGACCGTTCCCGACCGCTCGTTCACCACGACCCGTGCGACTGTGTCAGGACGAATTCGAAGCCCTTCCACCTCGGCAAGGAACTGTGTGGGATTCGTACCGAAAGCGGGGGGCACCACGACGGCGACCCGGGTGGCATCGACAGGAGCGGCGATGTTGCCGTACTGTCGGTTGAGCACTTCCGCGACCCGCTGGGCAGTGGTGAAATCCGGATTCCGGAGCAGAAGGGTGATGCGCCCTCCCTCCGCAAAAGCCATGGGAACATCCCTCTCGACGATGGCACCTCCGGCGACGCGCCCCGTGGTGGTGATGTTCTTCGTCACCTGCGCACCCTGGCCTCCCGCAGCGAAACCGCCCACGAGAAGGGGACCCTGGGCCACGGCATAGACCTTGCCGTCCGCAGCCTGGAGAGGTGTTTGCAGGAGAACGCCGCCCTGAAGGCTTTTCGCGTCCCCCATGGCGCTCACGCCGACATCCACGGTCTGTCCCGGGCGGGCAAAGGCGGGAAGCTCGCAAGTCACGGTGACGACCGCAGCATTCTTGCTCTTGATAGCCTTGGTGTCCACGGCGACACCGAACTGGCGGGCCATGTTCTGCATCATGCGCAACGCCAGGTCACCCTTGTCTCCCGTACCCTGAAGCCCTACCACGAGCCCCATGCCGATGAGCTGATTGGGACGGACTCCCTCGACGTTGACGAGATCTTTGACCCGAACGTCCGGATGGAGTTCCTCCGCAAAAGAAGCTCCGGTCCGGAAAAGTGTCAACAAAAAAAGCCCCACGACTCCTACGACAAAGATGCTTCCCACTCCCGGAAAAATTCGCCGCGTCACCTTGGTGCAATACACCGTCGTCACACTCCTCAGAACAGAACCTGGAAGATTTGCGTGAGCACTCCGGGGCGTTGCACGCGCGTCAACGCACCCTTGCCCTCGATGCCCACCTCGGCATTCGCCACAAGGTCGCTCAGAACCACATTGTCGGAACCGATGTCACTGGGACGCACGACACCGCGAAAGCGGAGCTTCAGGGTCTCGTCGTGCGTCTTGAGATCCCTTCCCCCCTCGATGACGAGGTTGCCGTTGGGCAGCACTTCCGTGACAAGACAGGTCATCCGCGCCGTCGCTGTATGGGTTCGCTCGGTACTGCCGTCTCCCTTGGTGGAACTGTCAGACTTGAATCCGAGAGCCTTGATGAAGCTGAACAATCCCCATCCGTCGGCGATGCTGGAGTCGTTGGTCTTCGAGACATCCGTCTTGGCCTCGTCCTTGGTTGCAGTTTTCTCCTTGACGAGCACCGTGACGATATCCCCCACCTTCGAGGGTTTTTGATCCGCAAAAAGGCTCCCCCCGTCCTGCCAAAGGGACTGAGCCCCTCCGACAGAAGCAAGGAACACACCCAAGAGACCCAACAGGGCCAGAACACTCATGCGACGTCCCATGTTCGTCACTCTCCCTCCACGATGACCACGCCGGGACCGGAAACGACACAGGCGATGATCCGCCGGCTCAGTACATTACGTACTCGTATGGTATCACCTACACCACCGTTGTCGAGGGCCTCTCCCGAGGCCTCCACCTGAAGCCCTCCCGCCCGGAAAACGATCCGCACCGGATCTCCCTTGGCGATGACCGGTACCGATTCCACATCGTCCGTGAACACGACGCCTCCCTGCGCGAGATTTCTCGTAAGCCTCGCCCCGCGAAGCCGGAAGGGATCTGCGGGCGTCCGAAGCCCCGAACGTTCCACGAAAAGAACCCGCAGATCTTCCTCGGAAAGGACGCTTCCCCTCGGCAGAGAACGGCGAAGCACCGCTGCAGGCTGGCGCCATTTGATGCGGACGGGAACCGAAAACTCCCGCCCCCCGGTCAGGCGATACCGAAGGACCGTCGCGGTGATGCCAGGCTTTATCTCCCTGGGACTGACGAGAACCGCTCCGGAAGGAAGCGCTCCCTCCCGTTCCACATCGAGACGCCAGACCCAACGGGAGAGACGGCGCACATCCGCCGTCACCGGATCCTCGGGCAACACGCGCACCCGCTCCGGCATGCGCAAGGCCACTCGAGTTCCGGCAAGTCCGACCCGTAAAAGAGCATCCAGCACCATGTCCCTGGTGAGAACCCCGTCCTTGGGAAGTATTCTGGCACCTGCGGCCAGGGCGACGAGAGACGGATCTCCGTCGAAGCTCGCCGCCTCGAGGAGCATCATCTCGCCACCTCGGTGGGAAAAATCCCGCTCCAGAACGACCAGAAGCGCTGCATTCTCCGCGCCGAAAGAGAGCGGAACCAAGAGAAACACGAAGGAAGAGAGAAACGCAAGGCGGGCCGAAAGACGACCCGCCCGAGAGAACGACACCGTTACCTCCGGAGGGAATTGGCGATACGCAGAAGATCGTCGGCGGTCTGTATGGTCTTGGAATTCGCTTCGTAGGCCCTTTGGGCGACGATCATGCCCACCATTTCCTCCACGACTTCCACGTTGGACATCTCGAGAATGTGCTGGATAGTGGTTCCCATCCCTTCGTCGCCGGGGTTGGCCACCTGGGGCGCGCCGCTGGCGGCGGTCTCGACGAAAAGGTTTTTACCGATGGCTTTCAACCCTCCGGGATTGACGAAGCGGGCGAGTTCGATCTGCCCCACGTTCTGGGGGTTCACGTCTCCGGGCACAAGGACGCTCACGTCACCGGTGGGGCTGATGGTGATCTCCACGGCGTCCTCCGGAACGACCACGGCGGGCTCCAGAAGATATCCGTTGGAGGTGACGACCTGCCCGTCCCCATCGAGTCGCCACGCGCCATCCCGGGTGTAGGCGATATCGCCGTTGGGCAGTTGTACCTGGTAAAAACCGTCCCCCTCGATGGCCACATCGAGCTGGTTTCCCGTGACCTTGAGATTTCCCGCGGACATGAGACGGTTCGTTCCCACCACACGGGTTCCCAATCCGACCTGGATGCCCGTGGGGACCACCGACGCGGGCTCCACGGGTGCACCGGGCTCGCGGTCTATCTGATAGAGAAGGTCCTCGAAATCGGCCCGTATTTTCTTGAAACCCGAGGTATTCACATTGGACAGGTTGTTGGAGATCACGTCCAGATTCGTTTGCTGCGCGATCATACCCGTCGCGCCGGACCACAGGGATCGTATCATGATGGGTTTCCTCCCCTCGCCAGCCTAGGCCTTGCCGTAGGTCTGATTGAGACGGCTCGCCATTTCGTCCTGCACCGAAACGGTCTTTGCCGCGGCCTCGTAGGCCCGATTCGCCTCGACCATGCGAATCATCTCGGTGACGACGCTCACATTGGACATCTCCAGGATTCCCGAGGCAAGGCGGGGCTCCTCCACCGGTTGAGGTGCTCCCGAATCCTCCGTCTCGGAGAGGAGGGACTTCCCCTCCTGCCGGAGGTAGGTGGGAGATTCGAACTCGACCAATTGCAACTGATCCACCACGACGCCGTCGGCGATGACCTGCCCTCCCGCGTTGATGAAGACCGAGACCGCCTCGGCTCCGACCGCCACGGGACCGCCAAGCCCCTGGACGAGATGTCCGTTGTGGGTGGCGAGGTTTCCCTCTCCATCGAGGACGAAATGACCGGACCGTGTGTAGAAGGTGTTGCCGAGACCGTCCTGAACGGCAAAAAAGCCCTCTCCGAGGATGGCCACGTCGAGAGGCGCGTCGGTGACCCGCATGGCTCCTCCCTGGGTGTCCGTCACCGTTTCGGAGAGGACGTTCGCAAAGGCGGCGCTGCCGATGAGTTCACGTTTTTTGAGGCGGTCCGGCTTGGGTGGATAGGTTTCGCCGGGATTGCCGTCGAGCTTTTCCATGAGCAACGTCGGAAAGGACTTGTTTACAGCGATACGGCCACGGAAACCCGCCGTATCCACATTGGCGAGGTTATTCCCCGCCACGTCCAGCATCTTCTCCTGGACGAGCATTGCCGAAGCTCCCGCATACAGGCCTCGAAACATGAAGGCCCTCCCTTCTTCCTAGAGACCGCGTCGTCCTCCTTTTTTCAGGGCGGACAAAACGGTTCCGGATTCTTTCAGCTTGTCCAGGGAGTCGAGCGCCTTGCCCGTGCCGAGGGCCACACACTCCAGCGGATGCTCGGCAATATAGCAGGAGATCTCCGTCTGCTCAGTCACCAGTTCCGTGAGCCCCCGCAGCAAAGCCCCTCCTCCCGTAAGGACGATTCCCCTATCGATGATATCGGCTGAAAGCTCGGGAGGCGTTAATTCCAAAACATGCCGAATTCCATCCACAATGGTCTGCACAGGTTCGCGGATCGCTTCGGCCACGTCGTTGCTGCTGATTTCCACCTGGCGGGGAAGCCCCAGAATGAGATCCCGTCCTTTGATGGTCATCTCGGCACTCTCGTCCTGTTTGGGGTGACAGGTGCCTATGGAGATTTTCAGATCTTCCGCCGTCTGTTCCCCGATGGCGAGATTGTACTGTTTCCGCACGAAGCGCATGATGGCCTCGTCGAATTTGTCGCCCCCCACCCGCAGTGATTCCGCCACGACGATGCCCCCCAGGGAAATCACCGCGATGTCCGTGGTACCGCCGCCGATGTCGACGACCATGTTTCCCCGTGGTTCAGCCACGTCGAGTTCCGCACCGATGGCCGCTGCCATGGGCTCTTCGATGAGATAGGCCTCTCTGGAACCGACCTCCACCGCTGCTTCGAGGACGGCCCGACGCTCCACGTCGGTGGCTCCCGAAGGGACGCAGATCATGACGCGGTTCCGAAAGAACTTGCCCACCCCGGACGTGACCTTGCGGATGAAATGACGCAGCATGGCCTCGGTCATGGTGTAGTTGGCGATGACGCCATCTCGGAGAGGGCGTACCGCCGTGACATGTCCCGGCGTGCGTCCGAGCATGCGCTTCGCATCCTCGCCGACGGCGAGGATTCTGTCGTTCGTCTGATCGAGGGCGACCACCGAGGGCTCCCGCAACACGACACCTTTACCACGCACGAAAATGAGCACCGTCGCTGTTCCCAGATCTATGCCGATATCTCTTCCGAACACGGATGAGGACCCTCCTTACTCTTCTGTACCGTCGCCGTCTGCGGAAAAAACGGTCTCCTCCGGCGGCACGGAGTCCGCCCCTTCGCTACGACTATACGCATTCCCCGCAAGTCCTACAAGAGGAATCCACGGAGAGGGCTCATATCCGACCTTCCAGAGGCACAGCCCCGCCGGAGGTGCCGTCGGGCCGGCCTGAGTACGGGAGGCACCCCGAAGAAGGGCAGCGATCCAGTCGGGTCCCCTCCGGCCTCGTCCCACCTCAGCGAGACACCCCAGGATGATTCGCACCATATTTGTAAGGAAGGATTTTCCTCTGATGCGAAAGCGCACCAGGGGACCCCGTCGGGCGAGGGAAACGGCGGAGATAGTCCTCCTGGGGTTCTCCGGAAGATCGCCGGCCCTACAGAATGCCGTGAAATCATGGTTTCCCCGGAGATGCTCCGTAGCCTGCCGCACCGCTTCCCAGTTCCAGGAGGAGCGAATCCACCACGTGTAGCCCTGAACGTGAGGGAAGATGAAAGGAGCGTCCCAGATCTGATAGACATACTCTCTCCAGAGGGCGTCTTTTCTCGCGGAGAAGCGGGAAGAAACCACGGCGGCGCGAATTGCGCGGATCGAGTTCTCCAGGTGAAAATCCAGGGCCTTGCGAAGAATTTCCGGATCCCACTCCTTTCGCAGGGAAAAGGAGATGACCTGCCCACGGGCATGTACGCCGCCGTCCGTCCGACCGGCGGCGATCACCGGCGTCGGTTCTCCGGAAATCCGCTCCAGAGCTTCCTCCACGACCTCCTGAATGCCCCGGCTCTCCTTTTGGCGCTGCCATCCCGAAAAAGAAGTTCCGTCATAGGCGAGCTGTATCGCATACCTTTTCACGACAGAAGCCACCTGTCCATTCCAAGAACGCCTCCCAAGACAACCGTGAACATGAAAAGGGCGGCGGTGTCTCCCCTGCTCCATCGGAGCGGGTGCATGCGGGTCCGCCCGGCACCCCGGTAACAGCGGGCCTCCATGGCCACGGCAAGTTCCTCCGCCCGTTGAAAGACGATGACGAAGAGAGGAATGAGCACCGGCACGAAAGCACGAAGGCGCCGGATGAGCCCACCCCGATCCAGATCGGCGCCGCGAGCGAGCTGGGCCTTGAAAATACGATCCGTCTCGTCAAGCAGCGTCGGGATGAAGCGGAGGGAGATCGTCATCATCATGGCCATTTCGTGAGCAGGAAAACCGAGCGGAACCAGCGGAGAAAACAAACGCTCCAGACCGTCCGCCAATTCCATGGGAGACGTGGTGAGCGTGAGAAGCCCCGCGAAAAGGACGAGGAAGAAGAGACGGCTGCTCATGCGCAAAGCGGCGGTCACGCCTTCTTTCGTGATGGAGAGAACGCCCCACGACCAGAGTGGTGTTCCCTTTGTAAAGAAAAGATGAATGAATGCCGTAAAGACAATAAGGATAAGAACAGGTCTCGCACCCCGCAACACCATCCCCGGAGAAAGTCGGGAAAGCAGCGTGAGGGCAAGAAGGAGAAGACCCCAGACAAGAAAGGACACGGGGGCTCGCGTGAGAAAGAGCACGGTCATGACGAGCAGTGTACCGAGAATCTTGCATCTCGGATCCAGGAAATGCAACGGAGAATCCGTGGGAACATACTGTCCGAGCGTGATGTGATTCAGGAATCGCACCGCTTTCCCTCCTTGGCGATCAGTGCATACAGTGTCGTCGCATCGGGAGTGATGGGGACTTTCCAACCGCGCTGTTTCAGTCCCTGCGAGAGCTCCACCACCGGAGGAAGGACAATGCCCCGAACAGACGCTCCTGCCAATGCGTCCAACACCTCCTGCGGCGCCCCGAGGGCAAACACTTTCCCGTCCTCAAGGACGAGAATGCGATGCGAATGGGCGAGTGCGGTGTCGAGGTCGTGAGTGACGAGAACGACACCCTTCCCTTCCCGCACGAGCTGGCTCAGGAGAGAAAGCAACTCTTTTTTCCCCTTTCCGTCAAGCCCTGCCGTCGGTTCGTCCAGCACGAGATAGTCAGGCTCGGAAGCGAGTACCGACGCCAAGGCAACCCGGCGCTTCTGCCCACCTGAAAGGTTGAAGGGGTTCACGCCGAGGAGGGCTTTCTCCAAACCAACACGTGTCGCAGCGGCATGTACGACCTCGGGAAGCCGTTCTTTGGAAATCCCCCAATTGCGGGGTGCGAAGGCGATTTCTTCCGAGACGGTCTCGGCAAAAAGCTGTTGCTCCGGATACTGAAAGACAAGTCCGACTTTCTTCCTCGCTTGTCGGAGAATTTCCGGAGCATCCTCGCGGAGAGGAACGCCATCGACCTCGACCTCTCCCCGGGTGGCAAAGAGCAGTCCGTTGAGATGCTGCGCCAGTGTAGACTTGCCGCTTCCGGTATGCCCCACCACGCTCACCCAGGAACCGGGCTCCACCAGCAGGTTTACACCGTCCAGGGCACGCCTCTCCAGAGGCGTGCCCTGATGGTAGACATGAGCGAGATCCGTCACGCGAATCGACATAGCGCCTCGGCGATGGATTCCGGCTCGGGGAAAATTGCGGCGCTGAGAAAGTGCTCTCTCTTCAACCGTCGCCACAACTCCAGAAAAGGAGAGACCTCCAGGGAATGAGAGCCTCTGGAGCTTTCGAGCAGATCCATGGGTGTTCCTTTCCAGGCGAGCCGTCCTTCCGCGAGGATACACGCCTCGGTGCAGAAGAGAATCTCTTCCAGATTATGGGTG
>DIMS01000111.1:43244-49771 GCA_002425685.1 Synergistaceae bacterium UBA5560
AGATTATGGGTGATGGAAACGATGGTCATCCCTTGAGTATGCAGTTCGCGAAGAACGCGCATCAGATCCCGACGCCCCTGGGGATCGAGCATGGACGTAGCCTCGTCGAGCACAAGGCAGAGCGGGCGCAGCGCCAGAGCACCCGCAAGGGCAAGACGCTGTTTCTGTCCTCCCGAAAGGGCGTAGGAAGGACGCTTTCTCATCTCAGAAAGCCCTGTCACTCCGAGAGCCCATTCGACTCGTTCCTGAATCTCGGAGGATTCCAGGCCCAGATTTTCCGGCCCGAAGGCCACATCCTCCTCCANNGAAAGACCATGGCCACGCGGCGCCGCACTTCGAAGGCCGTTCCGGAGTGGGACGTGTCATAACCCAACACGACACAACTGCCCTGCGTGGGGATCAGCAGGGCATTCAACATGCGGGCACACGTAGATTTTCCGGAACCGTTGCTCCCCAGAAGCGCTATCCAGGCACCGGAGGAAACGTCGAGGGTGAACTCCGTCAGGGCCGGAGCGAGCGCTCCGGGGTAGGTGTATCCTACACCCCGAAGCGAACACACCGTACCATTCCGCATGATCTACTCGACCAGTTCGAGTATTGCCGTGGGTGACGCGTCTCCCATGCGAAATCCCGTTTTGATGATCCTCGTGTATCCTCCGGGACGCCCCACATAGCGAGGAGCGATTTCGTCGAACAGTTTCAGCACAGCTGCCTTGTAAGGCATTTTGGAGATGACCAGACGACGGTCGTGAAGACTGCCCCCACGGGCTCTGGTAATGAGTTTCTCCGCCACACGCTGCACTTCCTTCGCTCGCATGAAGGTCGTGCTGATTCGTCCGTGGATGAACAGCCCGGCGGCGAGGTTCGACAGCATCGCTCTCCTGTGGCTGCCGTAACGGCCAAGGGTGCTGTGATCCATACGGTGCCTCATGGGATTACTCCTCCTCTTCCTTTTCCTTCTTTTTGCCCGACCTCTGGGTCGAATCGTCCTCCGAGGGGGCCGGGAATGCATACCCGAGCTTGGCAAGCTTCTCTTCGATCTCCCGGAGAGAGATCTTGCCCAGATTGCGNNTGTGGACACCGCCGCGGAGAAGGCAGTTTTCACTGCGCATGGAGAGTTCAAGGTCCCTGATCGGCCTGGAAACGAGAGCATCCTCGGGATCCCATCGGGTGCCTGCCGATCCCTCATCGGAGACCGCATCCTGCGGCGAGGATTCGCCGGCCTCCTCCATCGAGGGGCTGGGTTGTTCCGTCGGACGGACAAGCACATCCTGTACTCTCGAAAAATAGCTTCGCAACACACCCGACGCTTCCGCCACAGCATCGGCGGGAGCGACCACTCCATTGGTCCAGACCTGGAGAATGAGCCTGTCGTAGTCCGTCCGCTGGCCGACTCGAGCGTTCTGCACCTCGTAGTTCACGCGGTGAACGGGGGAAAAGATGGCATCCACCAAGAGCGCGTCCACGGGAAGATAGGCCGGACGGGGCCGGTCGTTCGTGGCATAGCCCATCCCCTGTTCCACGTAGATATCCATGGCAAGATGCGCTCCCTCCGCCAAGGTGCAGATGTACGCGTCGGGATCGGCGAACTCAATGTCGCTGTCTCCCTGGATATGGGCAGCGGTGACCTTGGCAGGACCGTCCAGGTCCAGACGGAGTACCCGGACATCCTTGCTGTAGGAGCGAAGGGGTACGTGCTTGAGATTGAGGAGAAGGTCGATGACATCCTCCCGCACGCCGGGTACCGTCGTGAATTCGTGAAGAACTCCCTCGATGCGCACGGCCGTGATAGCCGCTCCGCCAATGGACGAATAGAGCACGCGCCGCAGGGCATTGCCGAGCGTAACACCGTATCCGCGCTCCAAGGGCTCCACGATGACCTTTCCGAAACGGGGGGTGCTCTCCTCCACCCTAATCTGAGGCTGCAACAATTCCTCCAATGATCCCCCCACCTTTCGTCGCTTCGGTTCTTTCCGACAATCCCTTATCTCGCGTAGAATTCGACCACGAGCTGTTCGTTCACCGGCGAGTCGATCTGCTCCCGAACGGGCAGGGAGATAATCTTTGCCTCCAGCCCCTGGGCGTTCAACTCGATCCAGGCGGGGATAGCCCTGGATGCGGCCACTTCGGCGTTGTCCTTGAGAAGAACGATGTCCCGACTCTTCTCGGCGATGGCGACCACGTCCCCAGCCCGAACGAGATAACTCGGAATGTCCAGTTTTCGGCCATTCACGAGGACATGACCGTGACGAACGATCTGGCGGGATTGGCTGCGACTCACACCGAAGCCCATTCGGTGCAGCACGTTGTCGAGGCGCCGTTCAAGGATCTGAAGGAAATTGTGCCCCGTCTGGCCCGGCATCTTGGAGGCCATGCCGTAAAAACGCCGGAACTGGGTCTCGTTCATGCCGTAATATCTGCGCAGCTTCTGTTTTTCCCGAAGCCGGATTCCGTATTCACTGGTCTTGACGCGTTTCGTACCGTGTTGCCCGGGGCGGCTGTTCCTCTTGTTGATGGCGCACTTCTCGGTATAGCACCTGTCGCCCTTGAGAAAAAGTTTCGTGCCCTCCGCTCTGCAGAGTCGGCAAACGGCACCCGTGTATCTACTCATGCCTCTTCCTCCTTACTATCCTTCCGGTGCCCAGGCGCTACACGCGGCGGCGCTTGGGAGGACGGCAACCGTTGTGAGGGATGGGGGTCTCGTCCTTGATCATGTTCACCTGGAGCCCCACCGCCTGGAGCGAGCGGATCGCCGACTCGCGCCCCGGTCCGGGGCCCTTGACGACCACATCGATCTCCGTCACACCGTGTTCCTGGGCAACCTTCGCCGCAGTCTGCGCCGCAAGCTGCGCCGCAAAAGGCGTTGATTTCCGGGTCCCCTTGAAACCGACATTGCCGCCCGCCGACCAGGAGAGCAGGTTCCCCTGCTTGTCGGTAATGCTAATGATGGTGTTGTTGAACGTGGAGTGGATGTGCGCTACGCCATAGCTGACGTGCTTCCTCTCCTTACGCTTTCCTCTTCGCTGTACTCGCTTGGCCACTGAGCATTCCCTCCCTTAGGGGCACTTCGTGTCGCTACTTGGTCGCCTTCTTCTTGCCCGCCACGGTGCGCCGGGGCCCCTTGCGGGTTCTCGCGTTCGTCTTCGTCCTCTGGCCGCGCACGGGAAGACCCGACCGGTGTCGCAATCCCCGATAGCAGCCGATCTCGATGAGACGTTTGATGTTCATGGCCACTTCCCTGCGGAGATCGCCTTCGACGACGTGATTATTTTCGATCTCTCCGCGGAGTTTCTGCACTTCGTCCTCCGAAAGATCCTTCACCCGCGTGTCGGGACTGATCCCCGTGGCGTCCAGAATCCTGTGGGACGTGGGCAGGCCAATTCCGTAGATGTACGTAAGAGCCACTTCCACGCGCTTCTCGCGGGGAAGGTCCACTCCGGCGATTCGGGCCATCCTCCATTACCTCCTTGCACCCTGGCGCTGCTTGTGGCGAGGATTCTTGCTGCAGATGATCCGCACCACCCCATTCCGCTTGATGACGCTGCAATGTTCGCAGATGGGCTTTACCGAAGGTTTCACCTTCATGTCCGTCACGCTCCTTAACCTGAAAACCGTACCAGCCGCGGCACGCTTGAGGGCAATTATTTGAATCTATACACGATACGTCCCCGCGTCAAGTCATAGGGGGACAATTGCACGAGAACCTTGTCACCCGGAAGAATCCGGATGAAATGCATCCGCATTTTTCCTGAAACATGGGCGAGAACCTTGTACCCATTTTCCAGCTCCACGCGGAACATGGCGTTGGGAAGCGGTTCGACGACTTTTCCCCGTACTTCGATGACATCTTCCTTGGCCATTCGTCCGTCACCTACCCTCGATCGAACTCTGTTCCCAGCTCCGGCGAGAGCGGATTTCCGCGCTCGCAACACCTGTTCCGCCTCCGGAGAAACGCCGCCGAAAATCTTTCCGCGGCCCGAAACAACCGCGATGGTATTCCGCGACATCCTCCATGCAAAGGGCGTATCGACTCATTGTTCCCATGGCGTGAGGATCTCCACCCCGTCGTCAAGAACGAGGACGGAGTGCTCGAAGTGCGCCGCGTCGGAACCATCGGCTGTAACCACTGTCCATTTGTCCCGCGCCGTCAACACTTTTTCTCCTCCGGACATCACCATGGGTTCGACAGCGATGGTCATTCCCTTTTTCAGCGTGATCCCGGAACGCGGTCGTCCGTAATTCGGAACCTGGGGAGGCTCGTGAAGACGCCTTCCGATGCCGTGACCCGCGTAGGTCCGGACCAGGCCGAAGCCGTTTTGCAGCACCGTCGATTCGACGGCGTGCCCGATGTCACCGAGAGTGCTCCCGGAACGGATGACACCAAGCCCCCGATGGAGCGATTCCAGGGTGACATCGAGCAGTTTTCTCTTGAGGGGTGCGATCGAGCCGACCGGATACGTACAGGCCGCGTCCCCATAGAACCCGTCCATGGAGACTCCCACATCGACACTGATGATATCGCCTTCCCGGAGGATGCGTCGCGCATCGGGGATCCCGTGCACGACTTCCTCGTTGATGGAAGCACAGATGGAACCGGGAAAGGGCATGGGAATCCCGGGAACAGCGTACCCTTTGAACGCGGGGCTTCCCCCTGCCCGTCGGATGAGGCCCTCCGCCTCGGTGTCCAGAAAAAGGGTGCTCACACCGGGGCGCACGAGATCCCGAAGGAGTCTGAGGACATCGGCCACCACCTGACCGGCTCGGCGCATGGAACGGACATCTTCTTCGGTTTTCAAGGTGATCATGCGTCGTCTTTTCCCGCCAGCTCCGCCACCAGGGCGACCAGGGAATCCGGAGCACCCCCGGCGTCGAAACGGCGCAACAGTCCTTCGTGTTCGTAATGCTCAATGAGCGGTGCCGTCTGTTCCTTGTAGACCCGGAGTCTGTTCCGAATGACTTCCTCCCGGTCGTCGTCGCGCTGCATGAGAGAACCTCCGCAGGCGTCACACACGTTCTCTTTTCCGGGCGGATGGAAACTGACGTTGTAGATCGCACCGCAGTTCCTGCATGTCCTGCGCCCGCTCAACCGCTCCACCAGGAGGTCGTCCGCCGCGTCGAAACAGATTACCGCCGTGAGGTGCCTTCCCATGGACTTCAGCAACTCCGCGAGAGCCACCGCCTGAGGAACGGTCCGGGGAAATCCGTCCAGAATGAAACCCTTGGCGCAGTCCTCTTCACCGAGGCGCTCCCGGATCATACCGATGATGACATCATCGGGAACGAGCTTCCCCGCATCCATATATCCCTTGGCGGCTTTTCCCAGTTCCGTTTCCTGCTTGACCTGGACACGAAGGATATCTCCCGTGGAAATGTGAGCCAATCCATAGGTTTCTTTCACGAAAACCGCCTGAGTGCCCTTGCCCGCTCCCGGAGGTCCCAAAAATATGAGTCGCATGAAAACCACCGATTCTACAGGCGCAAAAGCCCGCCGGTCTTGTCGCGGCGCTTCAGAATGCCCTCATAGTGCCGCATGAGGAGCTGCGCCTCGATCTGGTGTACCGTGTCGAGAGCCACACCCACCACGATAAGCACCGCCGTACCTCCGAAATAGAAGGTGTTCATGTTCACCACGGAGGTCATGAGCGTGGGCACGAGCGCCACCACGGCGAGAAATACGGCGCCACCGAGGGTGATCCGGGTCATGACTTTTTCGATGTATTCGGAGGTAGGACGCCCGGGGCGGATACCGAGGATGAACCCTCCGTACTTCTTCATGTTATTCGCCACATCCACGGGATTGAAGACCACCGCCGTATAGAAGTAGGCGAAGAACACGATGAGAACCACATAGAGCACCATGTAGACAGCACTTCCCGGAGCGAAGAGATTCTGCATCGTCACGGCCCAGTCCCCGGAGAAAAAGCGGAAGATCGTGTAGGGAAACAGCAGCACCGACGAGGCGAAGATGATGGGGATGACCCCCGCCTGGTTCACCCGAAGGGGGATGAAGGTACTCTGACCACCGTAGACCTTGTTCCCAACGACCCGTTTGGCGTATTGCACCGGCAGACGCCGCTGTCCTTCCTGAAGAAGAACGCATCCCGCCACAACAACCACCATGAGGATGACCGCCACGAGAAGGGAAATCAGATTCAGCTCACCCATGCGCAGGAGCGACCATGTCTGCACCAGCGCTTCGGGAATCCGTGCCACGATACCGGCGAAGATGAGCAGCGAGATGCCGTTGCCTATGCCGTGATCGGTCACCTCTTCGCCGAGCCACATGACGGCGATCGCTCCGGTGACAGTAGTCACGACCGCAACAATGGCGTCGAGCAGCGTCCCCGAAAAGATTCCGAGATTCCGCAGCCAAATCGTCATGCCCACGGCCTGGACCAGCGCGAAGAACACAGTCCCCCAGCGCGTGTACATGACGATCTTCTTGCGGCCCTCGTCGCCTTCCTTTTGAAGTTTTTCCAGGGCGGGAATGACAACGACGAGCAGTTGCATGACGATGCTCGCGTTGA
>DIMS01000103.1:0-277 GCA_002425685.1 Synergistaceae bacterium UBA5560
GTGCGGTTGTCACCTCCGGCGTTACCGGTGCGTAGTCCATTCCCTCCCACGCGTGGGGTGCCTGTCCCCCTGAATCGTTGCCGATGCCGGCTGACGGTGCATCGCGATGAAGAACGTGCATGACGGGTTCCTCCTCAAACACCGGACCCCCTTCTGCCCTCAAGGAAGCCCTGCGGTTTCTTCTCTTCGAACGGAACTCTCGGGTTTCGCGGTTGCCCGAAGAAGCCCTTGGCGGGCATGACAATGTTTTTCTCTTTCCGTTCCTGAACGGGAAAAA
>DIMS01000103.1:316-4413 GCA_002425685.1 Synergistaceae bacterium UBA5560
AAAAAGTTTCCATTATCTATCGTATATCGATCGTAGCGAGAGCGCGTTACGAAGCTTGTCCGCGGAATATCTTCACCTCGAACTCGCTAGCTCCTCTGGGTGGTCCGGAATTCGTGCCGTGAGAGAACCCCGGATGCTGCTGCCTGCGCTTGACAAGATTGGCTTCGGTGGGTATATCCTGCCTAAGGAAGCTCTGGTTGGTTCCATCCCCGGGCACGTATAGCCCGGCCGCATTGAGCCAAGTAGGGCTTCTTTTGTGTTTATGTAGCGCAGTCGCCCTTCACGAATCTGATCAACAAACCACCTGTCGTTAGTAGGAAAGCAAAAACAGCTACGCACGCCCTCTCTCTTCGTGCTCCCGTGAACCCTAGGACCGTTTTTCCTTTTTGATGCGCTCGATGAGGCGAGGCACGATGTCGAAGANNGGGTCCTTGTTTACCGCCACGATGGTCTGGGCGGTCTGCATGCCTGCCAGGTGCTGCACTGCTCCGGAGATGCCCACTGCCATGTAGAGCTTTGGCGCCACGACCTTTCCCGAGAGCCCTACCTGGTGGGGATAGGGGATCCATTTGGCCTCGACAGTGGGGCGGCTTGCGCCCACGCCGCCATCCAGGAGATCCGCCAGTTCCTGGAGGAGCCTGAACGATTCGGGGCGCTTGAGTCCCTTGCCGCCGGAGATCACCACGTCCAGGTCCTGGATGTTGGCTCCCTGCTCCTCGAGATATTCCATGCCGTCGTTGCGGATGCGGCTGGAGAAGAGGTGCTCGGGTACGGGGGGATGGAGCACCTCGCCGGTTCTGCCCTCGGGGTCGGGAATGCGGAAGGTGCGTGGGCGCACGGTGGACATCTGGGGGCGGTGGTTCGGTGTTTTGATGGTGGCCATGACGTTGCCGCCGATGGCAGGTCTGGTCTGGAGGAGCAGTCCCGTCTCGGGATCGATGTCCAGGCCGGTGCAGTCGGCGGTGAGACCCGTGTTCACCAGGGCGGCCACGGCGGGGAGATAGGTGCGTCCCGCCGTGGTGGCCGGGGCGAGGACGATCTCCGGTTTTTCCGTCTCGATGAGATGGGCGGTCACTTTGGCGATGATCTCCTGGTCGAAGTGTTCCAGGGAGGGATGGTTCACCGCGAGAATTCGATCCGCGCCGTAGCGGATCGGATCGGCGGGGTCGTCCTTGAACTCGCCCCCGAGAAGTACGGTGGTGACGGTGCACCCACGCGCCGCAGCCAGCTCACGGCCCTTTCCGGTCAGTTCGAGGGTGACGGAGTGGATGTGCCCGTTTCTCATTTCACCGAGGACGAAAATGCCCGAGGGAGTTCTCGTCGTTTCTGTCTGCATGATTCTCTCCTCCCTTCTCTAGAGAAGTGCCTGTTCCTTGAGAAGCGTTACCACGTGCTCGATGCCCTCGTCGAGGCGGCTGCCGCTGAAATGTTCCGTGTTGCGGGTGATCTTCGGATAGGAGATGCGCACCACCCGCGTGGGGGAACCCGAAAGCCCCAGTTCCTCCTTCGGCAGGTCTAGAGCCTCGTTTCCGGCTGTTTCCAGCGAAAAGCGCCGGGCCTTTTTCTTGCCCGCCAGGGTAGGCATGGAGGGTTCGTTGAGGTCCGAGAGTACTGTGAGCAGGCAGGGGAAGGAAAGAATCTGGTACTGATAGCCTTCCTCAATGGTGCGGCGCACCCGGATTTCCGCAGGGGAAATCCGTTCGAGAGCACTCACGTAGGTGGAAAACGGGAGGTCCAGCATGGCCGCAACCTCGGGTCCCACTTGTCCCGTTTCGCCGTCGGTAGCCTTCTCTCCCGCGAGGATCAGGTCGAAGGGGCCTGTTTTGCGGATCGCCTCGGCGAGCACCCGGGAGGTGGCCCATGTGTCGGCTCCGGCGAAGGCCCGGTCGGTGAGGAGGAGTGCTTTGTCCGCGCCCAGAGCGATGGCTTCCCGGAGAGCCTCCTCCGTCTGGGGCGGCCCCATGGAGAGGACTGTCACCTCTCCGTTCCCGGCGCCCCGTTTGAGGGCGAGTGCCGCCTCCAGGGCGTTCATGTCAAGCGGATTCATGATGGCTCCTACACCCTCCCGGACCATCGTTCCCTTTTCCGGATCCATCTTCACTTCATCCGTGTCCGGAACCTGTTTGACGAGGACTGCGATCTTCATGAACCTTCCCTCCTTGTGGCGTACAGCCTGGACGAGCTTCCGCCAGTATACGGAATTTCGCCCCCCGGGCAATCCTTATTTTTCGCTTCCCGGAAAGAGTGGCTGTTTCGGCAGCGAGTAGAGAACGCGGGCCGTCTCGTCCAGATGGCTTCCCATGGCCTTGCGGGCAGTTTCGGGATCCCCGTTCCGGATGGCCAGGAGAATGCGGCGATGTTCCTCGACGATAAGATGCGACCAGCGCCGTGACGGCTCCCGGACATGGAAGCGGCGCATGTGCGCGGTGATCCGTCCCATGACGACGGAGAATCCCTCGTAGCTTCGGAGCAGGACCCTGTTTCCCGATGCCTGGACCAACGTGGTGTGAAAGAGCGTGTTCCAGAGCGATCCCTGGGTGGCCTCGTCCGTTTCGTCCCGGGCGCCTTGTTCGCGATGGTCCTGCAGATGGAGTCGTTCCATGTGTTCCAGGCATTCCTCCATGCGGCGGAGATCCTCCTCCGAACGCCGCAGGGCGGCCAGTTCCGCCGCGGGAAGTTCGAGAACTCGCCGCATCTCCAGCATTTCCGGAAGCATTTCCTTCGGCCAGGCCAGAAGGCTCTCCAGACTTCCCGTCAGCTCCTCCAAAGGGAGATGGCGCACGAAGATCCCCTGCCGTTCCCGCACCTCGAGTTCTCCCAGCGCCTCCAGGGTGATGAGGGCTTCCCGAAGCAGCGGGCGTCCCAGTGCCAGCAGATCCGCCAGTTCCCGCTCCGTGGGGAGTTTTTCTCCGGGTTGCAGGCGTCTGGAACGGACGAACTCACGGACCCGAAAGACGGTTTCCATCCTCTTGGCGTTCATGACCGGTCTCCCTTTCCGTCGGTTCTTTTATGCTCCGGCGGGATATGGTTCGAAGTATTGTCGGAAAAATGTGTCAACAGAGTTGCCCTTGGTTTTTTTTCGTGATACAATGCGACATAATTGGTATACCAAGATATACCACAAAACCGAAAAAAGCGCATCATCGAATTTCTTCCTTAGTTCCCCGGAGGAATCGGCGCGGAATTCTCGCGTTTTCTCCGGAGGAACGCTGCGGAGGACGAAGGAGGGAGCCTCTGTGGAAAGGCGGTACGATGTGCTCATTGTCGGTGGCGGTGTCGTGGGGTGCGCCATCGCACGGGAGCTGTCCCGGTACAGAGTGCGCACGGCATTGCTCGACAGGGAGAGGGATGTGGGGCTCGGCACGAGCTGCCGGAACAGCGGGGTTCTCCACTCGGGCATCAACTACACGCCGGGTACGCTTCGTGCCCGGCTCGCGGTGGAGGGGAACCGGCGCATGCATGCTCTCTGCCGGGATCTGCGCGTCAAATGCCGTACCATCGGCAAACTCACCGTGGCCCAGGATGAGGAAGATACGGCAACGCTCGCCCGTCTCCTCGAACAGGGTATCGCCAACGGCGTTCCCGGCCTCCGGATCATTGGACAGGAGGAGATGTGGCGTCTTCAGCTCGGCGTGGAGGGGATTCGAGCGCTCCACTCACCTTCCAGCGGCATCGTCTCTCCTTATGCGCTCACGGTTGCGCTCGCTGAAAACGGCGTGACCAACGGCGTGCATGTGCACCTGGGGCAGGAAGTCCTGGAAATCCGGCCTCGTTTGCCCGAAGAGGGCGGCGGGTTTGTGGTGCGCACCGCTGCGGGAGATCGTTTCATCGCCCTTGTGGTGGTCAATGCCGCGGGGGTCTTCGCCGATCGCATTGCTGCTCTCGCGGGCATCCCGGGCTTTCGGATCTATCCCTGCCGGGGNNGAATACTATGTCCTGGACAGGCGTTTCGACGGTGTTCTCCGCACCCTCGTCTATCCCGTTCCCCGCCCTCATCACCCCGGTCTCGGTATTCATCTGACACCCACCGTGGACGGCAACATTCTCATCGGACCCAGCGCGGAATATGTGGAGGACCCGGGGGATCTGGCCTGCAC
>DIMS01000099.1 GCA_002425685.1 Synergistaceae bacterium UBA5560
CCCGGAGCATGCAGCCGTAATCCCGAAGCCCCAGTCCGGTGATGCGATTGGTGATGCCGTTCACCATTCGGGAGGCGACTTTGCGGAAGAGGGGGTCCTGTCGATCCACGCGATAGGTGCCCACCACGTCGTGCCCCGCTTCGAGGAGCGCCACCAGGCGGGGAATCTCCTCGGGGGGGTTTTGCAGGTCCGCGTCCATGGTGATCACGAATGCGCCCCGGCTCTTCTCGAATCCGGCGAGAATGGCCATGTGCTGGCCGAAGTTGCCGTTGAAATCCACTACCCGCACGGTCGTGGGATGCCTGTCCCGGTAGGCGAGGAGAAACGCCAGGGAGCGGTCCCGGCTGCCGTCGTTGACGAAGAGCACCTCACAGGAGCGCCCCAGCCCTTCGAGGACGGGGGTGAGACGCCGAAAAAGTGCCGGGAGTGATTCCTCCTCGTTGTACACGGGGATGACGAGGGAGACTCTAACGTGCGCGCTGGTCATACGATCTTTCGCCTCTTCTCTGCGTGAATGGGGGTACTGTCCCTTCCGGTGTGTTCCGGTCGTTTCGAAGGAGAAGCGTTTTCCTTCGGAGGCGGGAACGGAAGGGGTTGTCGCCGTTCGAGTGCCCCGGTGGGTCCTCTTCCGGGGTCGTTCGGGATCACTGGGCTCCGTCGGCCCTGTTCAGAACGACGAGCTGGTCCCGCATGGCTTTCCCCAGGATTCTGCCCGGCGGAAAGCCTTCCTGGAGCAGCATTTCGTACCGGGCCTCGGGAAGGACCATGAGCACGCGGTTCTCCCCTTCCCAGATGCCGCGGAAGGTTTCCCGGCCGATGAACCAAGTGGTCTGGTTCTCCTGGCGGTAACCGAATTCGAGTTCCCCCAGATAGTCCACCAGGAGAATCCGTTCCTTCAGGTAGAAGGGGAGTCCCTGGTGGTATTCCCCGACATTGGCGACGAGATCGCCGGGTCTTCGTTCGGTTTGGATGATGCCCGCCAGCTCTTTCGCGGAGAGGATGGTCCCGTAGAAGCGGAAGAGGGGTTTGAAGGCCATCCCCTGGAGCAGTGCACAGAGACAGAGCACCGTGAGAAGAGAGTGGTAGCGGCGGCGGTACCAGAAAAACCAACCGAAGAGCGTTCCAAGGGCCATCGTTATTGCCACGGGAACGCCAAGACGAAGCAGTTCCTGTGCGGGGAAGCGGTCCTGGAAGAACGGATAGGCCACGAGAGCCGCCGCAAAGGGAAGCGTGAAGAGGGATGCGCAGAAGAGACCGAAGCGAAGCGCCCTGCTGGAACCGAGGTAGCTCCAGATGTCGAGGCTTCGTGCCGCCAGAAGCGCCAGGGGCGGAAAGACGGGAAGAATGTAGGGGATCAGCTTCGACTTGGAGAAGGAGAAGAAGAGAAAGATCACCAGGAACCAGATGAGCAGATAGGCGCCCACCTCCTGGTCCTCACCCCGTTCTTTCGTCCCGAGGATGGCATCGCTCGCGCCGGTGAGGGTGAAGCCCGTCCAGGGAAGGAGCCCTGCGAGCAGAATGGGGATGAAGAACCACCAGGGTTCGAATCGGCCGTGCACGGTGGTGGTGTAGCGCACGAAGTGCTCGTAGATGAAGAAGAAGTAAGGGAATTCGGGATTGCGGAGGCTTACCAGGGTGAACCAGGGAACGGTGACGAGCAGGAAGAGAAGGATGCCCGACAGGCTGAGGCTCTCCCAGATGAGGATCCACCTCCGCGTGTAGGCGATCCAGCAGAAGATGACGATCCCGGGGAGAAGAAAGCCGACGAGCCCCTTGGAGAGGGTCGCGAGACCGGCGGCGGTGTAGAAGACGAGCAGCCACCCCCGGTCTCTTGTGATTCCCAGGTAGTAGCTGAACAGGGCCACGGTGAGGAAGAAGGTGAGCGTCATGTCGATGATGTTGATGTGCGCCATGGCGAAATAGGCAAGGGACGTGCCGAGGATGATCCCCGACAGAAAACCCGCCCGTCCGCCGAAGCAGGTGGCTCCGAAGATGGCCGTGACGGCTACCCCGGCGAGAGCGAGAAGGGCCGGGACGAAACGAGAGGCGAAGGCGTTCTCCCCGAAGAGTTTGAAGGAGAGGGCGGTCAGCCAGTAGTGGAGCACCGGTTTCTCGAAGTACTTCACGTAGTTCAGACGTGGCGTGACCCAGTCCCCCGACTCGAGCATCTCCCGGGGGATCTCCGAGTAGCGGCCTTCGTCGGGTTCGAGGAGACCGTGGTTTCCCAGAAAGGAAAAATAGAGCACGCCGACGAGAAGCAGGAGAAGGCAGAGGATACCTGTGCGCAGGCTGCGTTCCATGATCTCACCCCTGTTGCAGTGTTTCGGCCGGTCCGCCCGCGACGCCCCGGTCCTTCCATCTCCTGGCCAGGTAGACGAAGGGGGTGTCGGCGAGGGCCACGAGGAGCTTCAGAACGTAGGTGCTGCAGAAGATCTGGGCCAGCACCGGCCAGGGATAGATTCCGGCGAAGGCGATGGAGACGAAGACCGCTGTGTCGAGGAGCTGGGAGACCAGCGTGCTGAAGTTGTTGCGGATCCAGATGTGGCGCACGTGGGGAAAACGTTTTCTCCAGAAGTCGTAGGCCCAGACGTCATGGTACTGGGAGATTCCGTAGGCGGCGAGGCTCGCCAGGGCGATGCGGGGCATGACGGAAAAAAGTGCCTGCATGGGTCCCTGAGCGAAATCGCTCTCGTGGGGAATGTAGAGCAGGGCGAGGTTCATCGCCGCGGTGGTGAAGATGAGGGAGAAGAAGCCGATGGCCACGGCCTGCCGTGCGGCGGCCTTGCCGTGATTTTCCGAGAGGATGTCCGTGGCGAGGAAGGATGTCCCGTAGATGATGTTTCCCAGGGTCGCCACCATGCCGAAGAGGGAGACGGTCTTCATGACCTGCATGTTGGCGAGAATGGCTGCCATGGCCACCCAACAGTAGAGCCCCGTCTTGCCCCACAGCCGGTAGGCAAGGCTGATTCCTCCGAAATTGCACACCAATGTAACACCCCAGAGCAGTTCGTTCGTCATGGACGCCCTCGGCCTTCCTTTCATTTCGTCCGCAGGGGCAAGGCTTCGCTGCCACCTCTTCCCAGACCGTTTCTCATCGTTACGGAAATCTTATCACGAAAAGCCGGCGCGACAGGACACGCTTCAGTCATGGTCATGCAAAACCGGGACAGCCGCCCCGTCTGGGCATGTCGTCCCGGTCTGTCCGCGCTTCCGCTCCGGAGAACGGAGACGCCGCAAGCCTCCTGCCGCTAGAACTGAACCTTAGGAACGGCCCGCTCCTGGGCGTCCTCGATCTCGAAAAACGTGGACTTCTGGAAGGCGAACATGTTCGCCACCAGGTTCGACGGAAAGGATTCCACGAGAATGTTCTGGTTCCGGACGGCCCCGTTGTAGTAGCGTCGGGCCATCTGAAGTTCGCTCTCCACGGTGTTGAGGTTTTCCTGGAGCTGGAGGAAGTTCTGGTTCGCCTTCAGGTCCGGGTAGGCTTCGGCCACGGCGAATAGCTGGCGCAATGCTCCGGTGAGCCCGTTCTCCGCCGTCGCCTTTTCCGCGACGCCCGAGGCGGAGATGGAGGCGGAGCGCATGCGCGCCACATCCTCGAAGATCTGCTTCTCGTGGGTCGCGTACCCCTTGACGGTCTCCACGAGGTTGGGAATGAGATCGTGGCGCCGTTTGAGCTGCACGTCGATGCCGCTCCAGGCCTCCTCCACGAGATTTCTTCCCCGGACGAGACGGTTGTAGGCTCCCATGAACCACAGGCCCGTTCCCAGGACCACTACTGCGAGAATGCCCAGTGCGATCATGCTGTGTCCCCCCTGTTCCTGCTGTCGTTTCCGTCCCCCGCCGCCCCTGGCTTCGACTCGGCGACGCAAAGACCTTCAGTGCATATCATGATCCATAGCATACCACATCTTACCAGCCGCCGCCTCCACCTCCACCTCCACCGCCGCCGGAGGACCCCCCTCCGGAATCCCCGTCGGAGAAGCCCGAGGAGGATCCGGGAGGAACGGAGGAGACGGCGATGGTGGAGGCAAGGGCGTCCCCGAAGGAGGAAACGCTCCGGGTGAGATCCTCCGTCATCCAGGCCGTGGCAGTGCTGTCGTGCCACAGCGGAACGTAGGTTCCCTCCTCGACGGCCTTTCGGAGCAGCTCCGCGAATTTCGCAGACCAAGCCACTTCGAGGTCGAGGGCGAGCGCATAGGGGAGCAGCGCCTCGAAAAGTTCCGGCGTGCGCTCCGGCGGATGGAGCAGCTTCAGCCGCTCCTCCTCGGCGGTTTCCAGATAGAGGGCGAATCCCTCGATCTCGTCCTGCCGCTTTCTCCCTTTTTCCGTGCGGGCCGGAAGCAGTCTCCGGAAGAGGAGGAGCGCGGCGGCGAGGCCGAGGGCGGCGAGTGCCGCGACAAAGGAGACAGCCAGCGCGGTGAAGAGAAAGCCCCCCAGGAGGAGGAGCAGCGCGCCCAGAGCGAAGGTTCCCTTGAAAAGCAGGGAAACGAGGGTGCGGCATCCGCCGCAGGAGCGGAAGAGGTGCAGGGTGTTCCGGAAGATCCGCAGGAGGGTGACGCAGAGGAGCGCCGATCCGGCACTCCACGCCGTGCCCAGGAGTCCGAAGATGATCACGTCGTGGGCGACGCCCCCCAGAAGTGCCGCCAGAGAGAAGAGGATCAGGAGTGCCACCGCCAGGACGATACCCGCGACGAACCACCCCGTGTTGGTGACGAAGTTGCGTCCCTCGTGGCGTTTCTGCAGGGACTCCCTCAGTCCGGCGGCAGCGGCGGAAATGACGGCCGCGTTGTCCGGATGCAGGAGGAGCGTCTCCGCTTCCCGGAAGAGCGAACCCAGGAGACGTCGTTCTTCCTCCCAGAGCTTTTTCGCCTTCTCGGCCTGCCGGGGTGTCTTGCCCTGCTTTTCGGGCATTTCCTCCGCTCTCCCGGGGAACTCCGTGTCGGAGAACGTCTCTTCTTCCTTCTCGGGGTTCTCTTCTGTCTCCGGTTCCGCCGCGGAGGGACGTACCCGGGAAATACGGTGGAAACGGCCCTCCCGTTCGATGCGGAGCAGACCCTTGGAGGCGAGGGACAGGAGAACGCAGGCGAAGATCTTTGGATCGTAGCCGAGACGATGCAAAAAGCGCACCGACGCCGGAGAGAACCCCTGAGGTGGGGCGAAGCGCGGCACGAGGAGTCCCGGTTTCGGATCCCGGCCTCGTTGCCTCCAGACAACGCTCCAGAAGAGGAGCACCAGGAGAAAGGTGAGGACGAGTGCCACGTCCATGCCGTAATCCCGAAAAAAGAACGCTCCGATCCAGGGAGGTGTCACATGTCCCTTCGGCCAGGCTACGGCGATGGTGAGTCCCTCCTTGGGCGCGAGGGGG
>DIMS01000069.1:0-1031 GCA_002425685.1 Synergistaceae bacterium UBA5560
GGTACGTCCTGCCCCGGCGCGGCTGGAGAGGTTTTGCCAGGCCGCGCCGGCTGCTTTCAGCGCACCGGGCCGAGGTCGAGCAGGCGGGTCCACCCCGCGCCGTCGTTGTCCGTGGCGATCCACATGTGCCCGTTCAGAAGAACGAGGCTCTCCACCTTTTCGAGCAGCAGCCCCCGCTCGACGGCTATGTCGCAGACGAGTCGCTTTGCAAGCCTTCCTCCGTCCGTGTAGCCCTTCAGGTCCACCGCGTAGATGCGCTTCACCTCCGCAGTGCCGCCCATGCCCTTGTCGCGCTCCACCACGAGCAGCGTGGACGGATTGGCGAGAACCACGTCGGAGAGGCCCATCCAGAACTTCTTCGCGTTTTTCGAGTGCCGTTCCAGAGGATAGGCCGCGGTCTCCCACGTGCCGGACGCCACGGAAAAGCGCAGGATCGCCGCGTCGCTTTTCTCCGGATCGAAACCGCGCTGCAGCGCCACGTAGACCGTTTTGCCATCTGCGGTGGCCACACCCTCGAAGCCGTAGTTCTTGGGGTCGCCGTGCGCGGCGAGTAGCGTCTCCGGCAGGGGGTACTCCGCCTTCACGGCGCCGCCCTCATCCGCGAAGAGCAGCAGGTTCTCCGCGCCCGTCTTGCCCTCGCTCACGAGCCAGAAACCCTCGTCGGTACGGCAGATTCCCTCCAGGTCATAGGCGACGGGCTTGCCGTCCTTGCGGAGCACAATCGCCCGGTCCACCTCCACCGTGCCGTTCTGCAGGCCCGACATGTCGATCCGCCAGATGCGGGAGGGAGTCCAGGCGTTGTCCGGCACGGCGTAGAGGAACGTTCCGTCCGTGGTGAGCCCCGAGACGGCGCTCCAGAAAATGCTCTTCGAGACGATTTTCGGATCCGTCAGATCCGCCGCCGGGGCGCTCTCCCGGGCGGAGAAGATGTTGAGCGTTCCGTCGCCCTCGTTGGCGGTCACCAGAAGCGCCTTGCCGTCGGCCCGGCCCGTCACGGCCAGAACGCCCTCGGGGCTGATGCCCGTGGGGAG
>DIMS01000069.1:1040-2375 GCA_002425685.1 Synergistaceae bacterium UBA5560
CGGTACACCGCGAGAAAAGAGCCCCGCTCCGAGGCCGCCGCGAGGAGCGTCTCTCCGAGAAAGACTCCCGTGGTCACGCCTTCCATCTCCGTTCCCTTCTTGTGCGACCGGCCGTCCGGATAGTGCCCCAAAAGCGCCGTCGCCTCGTCCAGGGCGAGTCCGGAATCCCACAGAACCGCCCCGGCCGTGTCCAGAACGCTCACGCCGCGTCCGCCCGCCCAGACCTCGTCGCCGAAGGTCTTCACGTCCGTGTCGCCCTCGTTCGCCAGAACCAGGTACTCCCTGCCGTTCACCGTGAGGTAGGCCACGGCGTCGGGCTCACGGCGTCCCTTGAAGTCCTGGGTGAAGGCCACCTCACCGTCCTTCTTCAGATCCGCCTTGCGCTCCGCCGTGCCCGCGCAGAAGAGGCGCGCCACTCTGGGGTTCGCCGGGTCGGAGATGTCCAGAATCGCCGTGGCGTTGTTCTCCTGCAGCGTCACCGCCGCCTCCGTGCCGGAGGACGAGATGGACACGAACTCCGGCTGGGGATCGGCGGGGAAGTTCACCCCCGGAACCGCCGCGAGCATCTCCTCGGGAAACGCCACCGAGGCCACCCGGGACGCCGCCACGTCGGCGAGGTTCAGGGTGATCACGTCCACCCGGCCCGGGCGCTTGCCGCCCAAGGTCGCCTCGCCCTCGGCGTCGCTCTCCTCGTCCTCGATGGCCACCACCGCCACCACCGCACCGTCTCGCTCCGTCACGGCCAGCGAGTCGGGGCCCGTGCCCACGGCGATGTTCCCCAGATGCCGCGGCGCTTTGGGGTCGTCGAGAGCGTACACCGCCACCGTGCCCGGCGCGGCCTTTTCCGCCGTGTCGCCGTTACGGAGCGCTACCAGAAGAACGCGCCCGTCCTTGCTCACCGCCGCCGACGTGGGCTCCGCATCGCCCGTGTCGAGCGAGGGCAGTCCCTTGGGCGACGCCGGGTCGGAGATGTCAAGAACGCCCACCTTTTTCCCCGATGCGTTGGTGTAGTAGAGGAATCGCCCGTCCGGCGTGGCCGTGACGATCTCCGCCACGCCGCCGCCCGGGACCGCCACGAAGGATTCGAGGGCGAAGGAGTGCACCGCCGCCGTCGCCGAAGCGGGCAAAACCGGCGACAGCCCCGGAAGTGCCGCCCCGAAGAGCGCCAGCGACGCCACCAGGGCGAGGAAACGCCCTCCGCCGAAGGCCCGGCGAGCGCCCGGGTATTCCGCTTTCCTCGCGTAGGTCTCCATGGACATGCCCCAGTCTCCGGCGGCATGTCCGCGGCTCCAGGCCGACGCGTCGTCATGTGTTGCATCACGTTTTGAAGAGGCG
>DIMS01000069.1:2403-2678 GCA_002425685.1 Synergistaceae bacterium UBA5560
CATGTCGCCTCGTCGCAGTCCTCTCTGTTTCCGCCGCGTTCGTCATGGAACGTCGGGAAACTGCCGCGGCAGAAAAAGTCTCCACGATGGAAAAAACCGACATGGTCGAAAAACTCTCTTCTCCCCGGGAGCAACCGGGGGGTGCCTTCGGAAGCCGCAACCTCCCCGTGCCTGACAAAGCCCTTCCCGTACCGCGTCGCCATGATCCACACACGTCCTTCCTCGTCGATCCCCGTTCTCGGCCCGCCGTGCCTTTTCGCGCCTCGGCCCCGTTT
>DIMS01000081.1:0-286 GCA_002425685.1 Synergistaceae bacterium UBA5560
CTCAGAAGATCGCGGTAGCCTTTGCCAATGCAGATGGCGGCGAGTTTGTCGTCGGCGTTAGCGACGACAAGGACGAAGCTGATCCTCAGAAGAGGTGGCACGGCACTCAGAAACTGGAGGACCTCAACGGCGTTCTTCAAACGCTACACTCCGTGACTCCCTCTCTTGATCTCAACTACGAAGTGCTCACCTGTTCGACCCGACCCGGTCAGGCACTGCGTGTCATTGTTGAGAAGTCATCGGAAGTCCACAAGACCTCCGACATATATTGCTCCCCATAGCCAAC
>DIMS01000081.1:297-10085 GCA_002425685.1 Synergistaceae bacterium UBA5560
CCCTAGAGGGTGTTGGAAAGCCAAACGCTCCAGCCGGTTGCAGATATGGATGAAGCCGAGAAGGACATGATTCCCTATTACTTGGTGCCTGCTTTGCGAGGAATGGGAGTTGACGACATTGAATTTCTATCCAGAAAAAATGTGGACTAACCCATCATTCCACCGGACCTGCGCGAAAAGCCGCGCAGGTCCGGTGAATTCAGACGTTGGGCCGATAGATAAGGAGGAATGAATGACTAGGTACGAGAAGATCAGTTCAGTATTGGGTATGCTCGGGTTTGTGGTGGGCGTAATCGCTTTGGTTGTGAGTGTGTGGGGGCATGTCAGAACAAATGAACTGCATAATGAACGGATGCGATTCGATGACCAACAGAGAAGGTCAAAATTGGTTCTTCAGATAGGCCGCGATCGAAATCAGAAAAATATCAAATTCTCGAGGCATGAAATGCCCTTGGGGTATAGCGCAGTTTATAAGCAGCAATACAAGGTTATTCTGAATAATATTGGATTTCAGCCAGCGTCTATTATCAACTGGAGAGTGGTTGGGAAAACGCCGATGGTTTCGGAAGAAACAGGTGAGTATATGTACGGCTGGTATAAAGAAATGGGGCCGTGGTTCTACGCAGCAGATGGCACTGAGATCGTACTTCCGTTCACAGTCGAGCCGAACAACCCTCGAAAGATAGTCATTGAGGTGGGGGTTCGCGTTCCAAGCGCCGCTTGGAACGCGGTGTCTCAGGATCTGTCCTTCGATAAGGAATATGATTACTACAAAGCGGAATCTGCATTCTTGGAGCGCGGGTACCCGCAGTTTGGGCAGTGCACACCCAACCAGGTGTCGAAGCCTCCTGGCGTCACGGTAGTGTCTTATGGACCGGGTTTATATTATCAGGAATTCATTTTATATCTTATCAAAGGGGATGCAGTACAAGTGAAAGCGACGTTTTCCTCAGGTATTAGCGATAGTTATGTTCAGGGTGAGAACTCCGGAACATCATGGGAAAAGTGGAGTAGCTGCCCAACAACTCCATCAAAGCCGACGCCCGTACCTCGCGCGGTTTATGGCAAACGTTAGCCAGATAAGGAGGTACCCATGCCGAGCTTGAAGTCGAGAAACCTTTTCATCAGCCATTCCTGGTCCTATGGAGACGCCTACGAGAAGCTCGTGGCGCTTCTCGACGCAGCCCCAAACTTCCGCTACGGGAACTACTCGGTCCCAAAGGACAATCCGGTCCATAACGCGCCGAACGTCGAAGCCCTCTACAGGGCTATTAAGAACCAGATGGTCTTCTACAATGTTGTGCTCATCATGGCAGGGAAATACGCGACCTACAGCAAGTGGATTCAGAGGGAGATTCAGATCGCCAAGAAGGATTTCGACAAGCCCATCGTCGCAATCCGACCTTGGGCGAACGAGCAGGTCTCATCGGTGGTGTCTGAAGCTGCCGACCGGCTTGTCGGCTGGAACACCAGTTCCATCGTGGCGGCCATCCGGGAGTTAGACCCGTGAAAGAAGCGCTTCCTTCGGCCGAGGAAAGACTCGCCGCAGCACTCAAAGGCGTGACATCGGACCAGTACGGACCTACCTACAGGGACCACGTTCTCGAGATATACAAGAGCTATCTCGAAATGGCGGACCGCATTAGCCAGCGCCGAGAGAAGGCGAACTCCTTCTTCCTCGCTGTAAATACTGCGTTGATCGCGCTTCTCGCCAAGGACGCGTTCGGCGGGGGGGCTGGAACGCCCGGTGCCCTCGAACTGCTTGTCCCGGTATCCACCGGTGTTCTCTGCTATCTCTGGCATCGCATCGTAAGATCATACCGAGATCTCAATTCCGCGAAGTTCAAAGTGATACACGCAATCGAACGCGAGCTGCCCCTACGTCCGTACGACGCGGAATGGGAAAGCGTGGGACGTGGCAAGGACCCGAAGCTCTACTTGCCCTTCACTCATGTTGAGGGAGTCGTGCCTTGGTTGTTCATGTCCTTTCATGCGATTCTTGCAGCATGTAGTCTTCCTTGGGCAGCGATCCTGACAGCCCTGCGAGGAACTGGCTAACAGCAGCATGCAGCGGACGGTTCGCTGCGCGGCCAGCCGCTGAACTGGAGCGTTCTATGGTTTAAATCTGATTCTGCAGGTCGGCGAGCTGATCCATGGCCGCCCCTCCGTTCGAGGCGGCGGTGAAGGACTCGCTCGCCAGCTGCTGGACTCTGGTGTGCAGCCGTTTGAGTTCACGTTCGTGGCCGCGTTGTTCGGTTTCCGGTGCCGCTGTTTCGTCGGAGAGCACCTGCACCCGCTGCCAAAGAGCGACGTCGACGATTCCGTCGTGTTCGCCGTTGTAGATGGTTCCCTTGTAATCGACCTTGCCGGTGTACATCACGTTGATCAGAAGCCGGAAGAGGCTGTTCTTGGTGAAAGGCTTTCCGCCGCGCTCCTGGCCCTTCTTGGTGGCCCACTGCTTGTTTTTCCAGCCGCCCCGTTTTCTCGCCTGGTTTCTTTTCGGGAAATGCTGACGCTGCTCACGCAAGGCGTGTCCTCTTTCGGAGCGCGGGTCGCGGGCGGCATTCCGCCCTGCCGAGAGCGGCGTGATGTTTTTCAGCGCTTCCTTTGATATGATGATGCGGTCCAAGGAGGCACCGGGGGACGAGTTCCGGAACGCGCTCCGGGATGTCCCCGGACGAAACCCGCGAACCGCAAAACGCACGCGGAATGCTCCGGGGAAAAGCCACGACGAAATTCAAAAAACCCCGGGACGAAACGCTGGATATGCTCGCGCCCTGCCGCTTCGGGGTGACGGCGGCGCGCACACAAGGAGGACGAGGCCATGCCCATGCTCGACGCGGGAGTGCTGCAGTTCGACGTGACCATTGGCGACAGAGGAGCGAACTTCGCCAGGGTGGAGGCTCTGCTCGCCACGGAGGCGGCAAAGGGGGCGCTCCCCCGGGTGCTGGTGCTGCCCGAGCTGTGGAGTACCGGCTACGCCCTGGAGCGCATCGACGAGCTGGCCACCCCCGGCGGCGAGGCCGAGGCGGCCTTTCTCGGGAGTCTGGCCCGGAAATACGGCCTGTGGTTCGTGGGAGGAAGCGTCCTCGCCTCCGTTCCCGGAGGCTACGCGAACCGCGCCCAGGTGATCGACCCCGAGGGGCGTCTCGTCGCCACCTACGACAAAATCCACCGCATCCGCCTCATGGAGGAGGACCGCTACTTCCTGCGGGGCAACGCCCGGTGCCGCTGCGACATCGACGGCGTTCCCTCGGGGATCCAGATCTGCTACGACATCCGCTTCCCCGAACTCTCCCGGCGGCTCGCCCTGGAGGGCGCCACGGTGCTCTTTGTGAGCGCCGAATGGCCGTCCCTCCGCATCGCCCACTGGAGCCTGCTGCTCCGCGCCCGGGCGGTGGAGAACCAACTCTTCGTCGTGGCCTGCAACCGCTGCGGCGAGAGCCGGGGAACCCCCTTCGCGGGAAAGTCGGTCATCCTCGATCCCTGGGGAGAGCCTCTCTGGGAGGCGGGCGGTGACGAGACCCTCGGCCGGGCTGTCCTCGACCTGGAGAAGGTGAAGTCCTTCCGGGAGGGGCTTCCCTGCTTCGACGACCGCGCCCCGGATCTGTACTGACCCGCCGCGGCGCGGAACCTTGCGGAGGAGGAACCCCATGGAGCCCCGGCACTTCAACGCGCTGATTCCCGAGCTGAGCGTCGTCGACCTGGAGACGTCCCTGGCCTTCTACGTCCAGGTCCTCAGCTTTACCGTGGAGTATGCGAGGCCGGAAAACCGCTTCGCCTTCCTTTCCCTGCAGGGCGCCCAGCTCATGCTCGAAGAGGACAACGGCAACTGGGTCACGTCCCCTCCGGAGCACCCGAGGGGACGGGGCATCAATTTCCAGATCGCCGTCACGGACATCCGCCCTCTTCTGGAGCGGATATCCGCGGCGGGGTTTCCCCTGTTCCGGGACCCGGCGGAGCACTGGTACCGCGCGGGCGACGTGGAATACGGCGAGAGGGAGTTTCTGATCCAGGACCCCGACGGCTACCTGCTCCGCTTTTCCTCAGGGCTGGGCGAACGCCCGGCGCGGGCCGAAGCCCCGTTTCGCCCGCCCTTTTCGTCTTCTCCGCGCTGTCTCCTTTTTCTTCTTCTTTTCCTTCCCTTTCTGCTTCTGCTGTTGCCGGGCCTGTCGTCTCCGGCGTCCGCGGCGCCCCTGGAGAAGGTGGCGCTCCAGCTCAAATGGACCCACGCCTTTCAGTTCGCCGGCTATTACGCGGCGCTGGAGCAGGGGTTCTACCGCGAGGCGGGGCTCGACGTGGAGATCCGGGAGGCCCGGCCCGGCACGGACCCGGTGGCGGAGGTGACGGCGGGGCGCGCCTCCTTCGGCGTGGGGGCGAGCGGTATTCTCCTCGCCCGTGCGGCGGGTCGGCCCGTGGTGGCTCTGGCGGCGGTGTTCCAGCATTCCCCCCTGGTGCTCGTCGCCCGGAAGGACGCGGTTGTCCGGGGCGTGACGGACCTGTCGGGCAAGCGGATCATGCTCGAACCCCAGTCGGAGGAACTGCTGGCCTTTCTGCGGCGCGAGGGGCTTCCTCCGGACGCGGTCACCCTGGCGGAACACAGCTTCGACTACCGGGACCTGCTCGAAGGGCGTGCGGAGGCCATCTCCGCCTATTCCACCTACGAGCCCTACTTTCTCGACCGGGAACACGTGCCCTTCGTCCTCTACACGCCCCTCGACGCGGGCATCGATTTCTACGGCGACGTGCTCTTCACCTCCGAGGCGGAACTCGCCGCCCATCCCGACAGGGTTCGGGCCTTCCGCGAGGCGAGCCTCCGGGGGTGGCGCCACGCCATGGCGGACCCGGAGGAGGCGGCCAGGCTGGTGAGCACCCGCTACACCTCGCCGGACATGCTGGAGTTCCACCGCTTCGAGTGGCGCCAGATGGTCCCCCTGCTCCGCATCGACGCCGTTCCCCCGGGGGAGATGACCGTTGCACGGTGGCAGCACATCGCGGAGGTCTACGCCGATCTCGACATGCTTCCCCGAAGCTTTTCCCTGGAGGGCTTTCTCTACGGCCCGGGCGTTTCCGCCTCGGCTCCCTGACTTCCTGAGCCCTCTGAGACGCGGCGGGGCACTTGCCGTCGTTTTCCATCCTGTTCTCTACGGCTGTTCCGGGGGCGCGATCCGGAGTCGGTACGTTTTTTCGGCGGAAGCGGCCGATCGGACGGGCGCGACGAGATCCCTCGGAGGGGACCGCCGCCGTCGAAGCGCTCGATCCGGAAGCGCCGTGTGGAACTCGCTTTTGGATCCGGCCGCCGAATCCCGTGACGGCCTTTCCGCACAACGTGACGCACACGACCCGAAGAAGCCCCGGTGGAAGAGATATTCCACCGGGGCCTTGCTTTGCTCGGTCCGGAATCACGGGGGGTCACACCCTGGAGGGGTGCGGCACGACGTGGAAAACAAAAGCCAGTCCGACCGGATTCGGCCCGGGAGACGGTCGCTGCTGCGGAAGCGTAAGGGGCAATGTGTCACGCGCATTTGTTTCACTCGTGAAGAGAGTTAACTTCTTTCTTGGCTTTTGATGCACGAAAGGTCGCCCTGTATTTCTTTTTAGTAGAGTGTTATGTGTGTGCATTACCTTGACGCTCCCTTGGCTTTATTTTAAAATGGCACTTGAAAGAATGAGGCAAGACGGCTTTTCGCCGTG
Organism: Synergistaceae bacterium UBA5560; assembly: GCA_002425685.1. Classification (GTDB taxonomy): domain Bacteria; phylum Synergistota; class Synergistia; order Synergistales; family Aminiphilaceae; genus Aminiphilus. The sequence goes on from DIMS01000081.1 coordinate 5,992, forward strand.
TTGCGTGCAGGCCCGACCGCTGCTCACCTTTGCCTGGTGCGCTGCTCGGGTTTTTTGCAGAGAGCACGGAATATGGAGTACGGAATACGGAATACGTGTAAAGACGGCTTCCGGGGGGAGCGGCGGTGCACGGCCGCATTTTTCTTCCCAACGAAGGCGACAACATGCGGTTCTTTTAATATTTTTCTGTCGTGTTTTCCCCTCTGGCTGTTCATGGCTGTTTATGGTTGTGTCGCAGTTTCACTTCTGCCGTTTCATCCCTGCGGGTGTGCCCGCAGGGGCGGATGTTATGCAGGTGCGCTCATGGTTTTCCGGGGTCCAAGGAGGGGAGGCATAGAGACAGAGCGTGCGAGAAGAAAACGAGCGGGTGGAGAATGCCCGCGGCGGTGACTCACGAAAGGCGGAGGGCAAGGAGTGTTTCTCTTTGTCATCGTATCCCGAATATTCTGAGATGAGGTGATTGCCATGTCCTGGTTCCGTAACGTCAAGACCTTCGGCAAAATTTTCCTTCTCGTGGCCCTTTCCCTCTTCTTCACGACCCTGGTGGGATTTCTGGGATACCGGACGGCCCGCACCGCCGAAGAAAATATCCAGCGTCTCTACGCAGATGCCATGCTTCCCGCTCTGGCGGCCAAGGAGGCCCGCACCCAGAATATCGAGAGCGAGCGGAACCTGCTGGCCCTGCTGCTCACCACCGACAACGCCGAAAACGACCGTCGTCTTGAGCAGATGAAGCAGGCGGATGCACTGGTGCACGAGAATGAAACCTTTCTCGCAGGGAGCGCTCTGGACGAGGCGGCGGAGCGGTTTCTCAAGGGCGCCCGCGAGGCCGGAAAAGCCTATCAGACAGCCCGGCAGGGCGTGGTGGACCTGGCCATGCAGAACAAGAACGACGAGGCCTATGCCCTCTTTCTGGCGGAGGTCCTCCCGCAGGCAAGATCCTACCGGGATCTGCTGCTCCAGCTCACGGAAGATCTTCAGCGCGATGCCGCGGCAATGGAGAAGGAAACCCTCGCCGCCGGAGAGCGGTCCGTCAGGCTGCTGCTGCTTTTCACCGGGGCGGCACTTGTGCTGTGCCTGTTCGCGGGGTGGGCGATCACCCGGGGCGTGACGCGCCCTCTGGCGCGCCTGGAGGGNNAAGGACGAGGTGGCCCGCATCGCCGGTGCGCTGGAGCGCATGGCGGATGCCCTGCGGGAGGCCATGGGGCACGTGATACAGTCCTCGGGAGAACTCACCGCGGCGGCGGAGGAGTTCTCCGCTCTGGCGGAGGAGACCAATGCCGGAGTGGAGGAGTCCCGAGCTGCGGCGGAAGACATGGGAAGCCTCATGGAGAGCCTTGCCGCGGCGGGGGAGGAGATCAACGCCTCGGTGGAGGAAGTCGCCGCGGGAGCGCAGACTTCCGCCACGCGGGGCGGCGATGTGGCGGAGCAGGTGAACGAGGCGAAGAACGCCGGCGACGCGGGGCTCGAGGCCGTGCAGGAGGCCGCGGAGAGCATTGTCTCCATGGTCCGCGAGGTGGAGGATTCGGCCCGGGCCGCGGAGGAGCTGGCCCAGCGGGCGGCTCAGATTCAGCAGTTCGTGGCGCAGATTGCGGGCATTGCGGACCAGACGAACCTGCTGGCCCTGAACGCCGCCATCGAGGCGGCCCGGGCTGGCGAGGCGGGGCGCGGCTTTGCCGTTGTCGCCGAGGAGGTGCGGAAACTGGCGGAGGAATCAAGCGGCGCCTCGCGGAACATCGCGGAGCTGGCGGGCATCATCGCCAGGGACCTGGATTCGGTTCTCGCCGGGGCCAGGCGGAACCGGAGCCAGGGCAAGACCGCGGAGGAGCGCGCCCGGGAGGCACAGGTGCGCATCGACCGGATTCTGAAGGCACTGGAACAGATTTCCGGTGCCTCGCAGGATGTGGCCGCCGTGTCCCAGGAACAGGCCGCGTCGAGCGAGGAGATCGCCGAGGCCGTGCAGGACATGGCGAACAAGGTGAACGACGCTACCTCCGGTGCGGCGAACGTGCGGCACCGGATGGGCGAAATTTCCGCTGCGGCGGAACGTCTCGCTCAGGGGGCGGAGGAACTCTCCCGCCTCGGTGCCGCCCTTCGGGAGCGCATGGCCTTCTTCCGCATGGAGGAGACGGCGGAAGGGGCGGACCGGGGAGGGAAGGGGACTTCGGGGGCCCTCGCCGCTCTGCCCCGCACTTCTCGGTGACGTGGAAGGGCGGAGCGCCGCTTCCTCCGGAAAAAAGCGCAAAGAGTCCGCTGTATTCGAGCATGCGGCGAAATAAAGGTGCCGAGGCTCGCTCTCCGGACGCTCTCTGTTTCCGGTGCGAGGCGCGGCGGGAGTTCTTTGCGAGCATCGCAGAAGAACGAAGGACGGAGAGGCGACGCGGAGACGACGCGGAGACGGCGAAGAAGGAAGGATCTCCGCGAAAGAAGGGGGCACCGGCGGCGGAACACGACAAAAACACAAGGCAACGCACGGCCCGGCGGAGAATCTCTCCGCCGGGCTTTTTCGTCTTTGCGCCGCGTGCCGGGGCGCTCTTTACTCCGCTTTCGTGACGGAATATCTTTTCCGGAGGCTTCGCCGCCGGGACATGGTCCCTTTGTCACGTAATGAACAAACATGGTGGACAGTATATGGTTTTTTCGCTACACTCTCTGAGGTTTTCTTCACAAGTGTGAGGCTCTTGTCCCTTTGCTCCGGGACAAAAGTCGTTTTGTTACATGACTTCAGACCTGGTTTTGTGGGACAATGTCCCTTGTCGTCGCGGGGGCTTTCTCCCGTGTTCTCGTGCGACGGGGCGGAACATTCGTGATGCGGGACGTGTTCGACCGGTTCCGGCCGGTTTCGAGACGCCGCCGCCATCTCTTTTTCGATGAGGTGATCCCATGTCCTGGCTCCGCAATGTCAAAACCTTCGGCAAGGTGTTTCTGCTCATTCTGCTTTCTCTCGCCTTCACGGCCCTGGTGGGGTTCGTGGGGTACCAGACGGCCCGCGATTCCGGCGAGAGCCTGGAGAAGTTGTACGAGGACGCCATGATTCCCGCTCTGGCGGCCAAGGAGATCCGCGCCCAGGCCGCTCTCGCGGAAGGGCAGGCCTTCGCCCTTCTTCTGAGTTCCGATCCGGAGGAGAAAAAGCGCATTCTCACCCGTTTCGAGGAGATGGTTGGTCTGGTGGAGGTGAACCTGACCACCATCGAGAAGAGCGAACTGGACGAGCGCTCCCGGAACCTGCTCATGCGCATCCGCGACGCCGCCCAGATCTACCGCTCCGCCCGGAAGGGCGCGGTGGATCTGGCCATGGAGAACAAAAACGCCGAGGCCTACGCGCTCTACCAGGAGCAGGCTGCTCCCGCGAGTGCATCCTACCAGCGTCTGCTTCTCCAGTTTGCGGAGCATCTGCAGAAGAACGCCGAGGCCCTGGAACAGGCCACTCTCGCCGAGGGAGAAAGCGCCGCACAGACTCTTCTGCTGCTCACCGTCGCCTCGCTGGTGCTGGCCCTGCTTGTGGGATGGTTCGTCACCCTGGGGCTGACACGTCCTCTGGGACGACTTGAAGGGCTCGTGAACCGCTTCGCCGGAGGTGACCTGACGGTGCAGTTCGCCGAGGAGGGCAAGGACGAGGTGGCCCGCATCGCCGCGGCGCTGGAGCATATGGCTGCCGCATTGCGCGACGCCGTGGGTTCCGTGGCGGAGACCGCCGACGGCATCGCCTCCACGGCGGAGGAATTTTCCGCCCTCGCGGAGGAGACCAACGCGGGGGTCGAGGAATCCCGCGCCGGGGCGGAGCAGGTGGGGAACATCATGGAGAGCCTCGCCGCCGCGGGAGAGGAGATCAACGCCTCGGTGGAGGAGGTCGCTGCGGGAGCGCAGACCTCCGCAACGCGTGGCGGCGACGTGGCGGAGCAGGTGAACGAGGCCAAGAACGCCGGCGACGCGGGGCTCGAGGCGGTGCAGTCCACCGCGGAGAGCATCACCGCCATGGCCCGGGAGGTGGAGGATTCCGCGAAGGCCGCGGAGGATCTGGCCCAGCGGGCGGCCAAGATCCAGCAGTTCGTGTCCCAGATCACGGGCATCGCGGACCAGACGAATCTGCTCGC
>DIMS01000081.1:10121-41742 GCA_002425685.1 Synergistaceae bacterium UBA5560
GCCGCCATCGAGGCGGCCCGGGCGGGCGAGGCGGGGCGCGGCTTCGCCGTGGTCGCCGAGGAAGTGCGGAAGCTGGCGGAGGAGTCCAACGGTGCCTCGCGGAACATCGCGGAGCTGGCGGGCATCATCGCCAGGGATCTGGACTCGGTCCTCGCCGGAGCAAAGCGCAACCGGGACCTGGGCAAGACCGCGGAAGAGCGCGCCCGGGAGGCACAGGTGCGCATCGGCCGTATTCTGGAGGCGCTGGAGCACATCGCCATGGCGTCCCAGGACGTGGCCGCCGTGTCCCAGGAGCAGGCCGCGTCGAGCGAGGAGATTGCCGGGGCCGTGCAGGACATGGCGGGAAAGGTGAACAACGCCGCTTCCATGGGGGTGACCATGCGGAGCCAGATGGGCGAGATCGCCGCCGCGGCGGAGCGCCTCGCCCAGGGCGCGGAGGAACTCTCGCGTCTCGGCGCCGACCTGGAGGCGCGCATGGCCTTCTTCCACTTCGACCGGACGGCGACAGGTGCGAACGCCCGGGAGGAAGACCAGGAACTCGTCGCCCTGCCGGAATGACGCCTGCTTCGGGATAGCCGGAGCGACCGTTCCGACACGTTCCCCGTACAACGCGTTCAGGATGAGACAGCGCCGCGGACCGATCGGTCCGCGGCGCTGTCTTTGCTTCCGGCTTGGAAAAAACGCGAAACAGGACAGTGACATGCCCTCGAAAATGACTCTTCTCGCCATCATGTGATGGAATACCTCTCTCGGTAAATCCCCCCGCGAATTCCCCTGCGGAAAACACAGTGCTTCGGAGAGAGCAAAAGAGTGCCCAGGGCAGAAAGGGGTGCTCGAGCAGATGCATGGTCCCTTCCGGGCGAGGGCCGGGTACCCGGGGCGAATTCTTTTTCTGAGCATTGACAGAAGTATTCCTTCGTGATAGCTTTCAGGCGAAAGTTTTCTTTCATTTTTCCCCGAAGGAGCGTGACTCGTGTGGAAGAAGTCTTCGTCGTCTCCGCCGCAAGAACTCCCGGAGGCCGCATGGGAGGAGCCTTGAAGGATGTCGTGCCTGAGGAACTGTCCCGTGTCGTCCTGGAAGAGGTGATTCGCCGCACGGGGTTGGAGAAGGACCGGATTGACGAAGTGATCCTCGGACAGGCGAAGCAGAGTGCGGATGCTCCGAACATCGCCCGGGTGGCGTCTCTTCTCGCCGGTTTTCCCGAATCCATGCCTTCCTATACGGTGCATCGCCAGTGTGCCTCGGGATTGCAGGCACTGATCAACGGCGTTTTTCAGATCAGGTCGGGATATGCGGAGATCGTGCTCGTCGGTGGAGTGGAGAGCATGAGCACCGCGCCCTTCTATCTGCGGAAGGCCCGGTTCGGGTACGAGGCGGGAAACGGTGAGCTTCTGGACCCGAACACGGAGAGCCAGCCCTGTTCGCAACCTCAGGAAACCTATGGCCGGCTTGTCATGGGGATGACGGCGGAAAATCTGGCCGAGCAATGGGGTATTTCCAGGGAGGAACAGGACCTCTTTGCCCTGGAGAGTCACAGGAAAGCCGTCGATGCCATCGATTCGGGCCGTTTTGCCGAAGAAATCGTTCCCGTGCCGGTTCCTCGAAAGAAAGGCCCGCCCGCCCTCTTTGAAACGGACGAGCATCCCCGCAGGGACACCACGCTGGAAAAACTGGCGTCGCTGCGGCCCGCCTTCAAGAGCGGGGGAACCGTCACGGCGGGGAACAGCTCGGGACGCAACGACGGGGCGGCGGCCCTCGTCCTCGCCTCGGAGCGGGCACTTGAGCGCTGCGGCCTCGAACCTCTGGCCCGATTCGTCTCCATGGGCGCCGCGGGGGTGGATCCCCGAGTCATGGGGATCGGCCCGGTTCCCGCCACGGAGGCCGCTCTCCGGCGTGCCGGTCTCGATGTGAAGGATATGGGGCTGGTGGAGCTGAACGAAGCGTTCGCCGCCCAGAGTCTTGCCGTGGTGAAGTCTCTGAAGCTCGACCGCTCGAAAGTGAACGTGAACGGAGGGGCCATCGCGCTGGGGCATCCTCTGGGATGTTCCGGTGCGCGCATCACGGTCACGCTGCTTCACGAAATGCGGCGGCGCAAAGAGCGTTTCGGTCTCGCGACGATCTGTGTCGCCGGGGGGCTCGGGCTTGCGGCGGTGTTTCAGAGGGTCTGACGAACGGGCCGGAAAGGGAGGGATCGAGACGGTCATGAAGGAAAGCGAAGAGAAAAAGGGCTTGAGCAGCGGCAAGAGCATGAGCGCGGAAGAGGCCATCGCCCTGGTGCCACAGGGGGCTCGCATCCTCATCAGCGGATTCGGCAATGCGGGGGATCCCAAAATGCTCATCGATGCGCTCTGCGCGTCGGGCAAGAAAGATCTGGTCATTCTCAGCAACGATCTGGGCTCGCCCAATGCGGATCTGGGGAAGCTTCTCACCAACGGCCAGGTCCGCGGACTCATCGGGACCTACTACAACTGGAACCCGGAGGTGGCCGCGGCGTACAACGAGGGACGCATCTTCGTGGAACTCGTTCCCCAGGGGTCCTTCGCCGAGGCCGTTCGTGCCGCCGGGGTGGGCATCCCGGCTTTTTACACCCCGACGGGGGTGGGGACGGAGCTGGCGGCCGGAAAGGAGACCCAAAGTTTCGGAGGAAGGGACTACCTGCTCCAGGAAGCGCTCTCCGCCGACGTGGCGCTTCTCAAGGCGCACAGGGCGGATCCGCTGGGCAATCTGACCTATTACAAGACGGCCCGGAATTTCAATCCGATCATGGCCATGGCGGCGGATCTGGTCATTGTGGAGGTGGACGAGATGGTTCCCCTGGGGGCGCTTGATCCGGAGTGCGTCGTAACGCCCCATATCTTCGTGGACGTTCTCGTCCCGGTGAGGTGAGACCAATGAAGACAATTCCCGAGGAAGAGGCGAAAAGGCGGATCGCCTGGCGGATCGCCAAGGAATTCAACGACAGCGGGAGAACGCTTTTCATCAATCTCGGCGTGGGAACGCCCACCATGGTGGCGGACTACATTGAAAACCCCGGAGTCTTTCTCCAGGCGGAGAACGGCATGCTCGGCCTCGGCCCGGCCGCACGGGAGGCGGAGAAGGATCTCTTTCTCATCAATGCGGGACGGATTCCCATCACCGAAAGGCCGGGGTGCTCCTATTTCGACAGCGCGCTTTCGTTCGGCATGATCCGGGGAGGGCACATCGACGCGACGGTGATCGGCGCTTTCGAAGTGGACGGAGACGGGAACATCGCCAACTGGATCATTCCCAACGGCAAACAGTTGGGAGTGGGGGGCGCCATGGATCTCGTGGCCGGCGCAAAGAAGGTGTATGTGGCCATGACTCACAGAAACCGGAATGGCGCGCCCAAGATCGTTTCCCGATGCACGCTTCCGGTGACCGGATACGGGGAGGCCGATTGCGTGGTCACGGAATACGGCGTTTTCGACTTTTCCGACGGGCGGCTTGTCCTGCGGGAAATCGCCCCGGAGATCACGCTGGAGGAATTGCGCTCCATCACGGCGGCGCCTTTCGAGGCGGCGTCGTCTCCGGTGCCGATGTTCCTTCCTCCGGAGGCGCCGGAAGAATGAGGGTGAGCGGAGTCGGCCGATACGGGATGGTCGGCTCCGGAGAGAGCGCTGCAGGAGCGTGAGCGGCGGGGGTTCTTCCGGCGTTTCTGGAGGTTACGGAAGAACAGGCCGGGAGGTCCGAGAGTCTTGCTTGAGAAGGGAGTGACGTCATCAGTGGACCAGGGACATCTGATACCGAGGAGCTTCAGGGAGGATCTCCGGACTGCGGTCCGGGGAGAGGGAGTGTATCTCTACGACGAAGAGGGCAACGCCTTCATGGACGGGTGTTGCGGTGCCCTTCTCTCGAACATCGGCCACGGCGTCAGGGAGATCGCCGATGCCATGTACGGCCAGCTCTGCACGATGGAGTTCGCGCATCCTTCCCGATGGAACACGCACGCTTCCGTCGAGGCCGCCGGGGAGGTCGTCTCTCTCACGCAGGAAGGGCTCGACTATGTCTGGTTCGTGAGCGGAGGCAGCGAAGCCGTCGAATCGGCCATGAAGATGGTTCGGCAATATTTCGTGGAGCGCGACGGCAAGGGTTCCGGGAAGACCGAACTGATCGCCCGATGGAATTCCTACCACGGCGGTACCCTGGGAACCATGGCTCTCGCGGGAAATGTGGCCAAACGGCGGATTTTCGCCCCCATTCTCAGAGAGATGCCGAAAATCCAGACGCACTACTGCTATCGCTGCCCCTTCAATCTGACGTATCCCTCGTGCGACGTGGCCTGTGCGCGGGCGCTGGAGGGGGAGATTCTGCGCATCGGACCGGAGTCGGTGGCGGCCTTCTTTGCCGAGCCCGTATCCGGTGCCACCGTCTCGGCGCTGACCCCGCCCGGCGAGTATTGGCCCATCGTTCGGGAAATCTGCACGAAATACGATGTCCTCCTCGTGGCCGACGAGGTCATGACGGGCATGGGACGCACGGGGAAACCCTTCTGCACGCAGCACTGGAACGTGACTCCCGACATCGTCTGCGCCGCCAAGGCCCTTTCCGGCGGATACGCACCGGTGGGGGCCATGATCGTGCGGCGGGAGATCGCCGAGATCGTCCGGGACGGCAGCGGCGCGTTCTGTCACGGTCATACGTACAACGGCAACCCGGTGACGGCGGCTGCCGTGACGGCCACGATACGGTACATGAAGAAGCACGATGTCTTCGAAAACGCCCTGGCGATGGGAAAGCGTTTCGAAGAGCGGATTCCTGCGCTGAACGACATTCCCATTGTCGGCGACGTCCGGGGGATGGGCATGATGCGCGGTGTCGAGATCGTGGCGGACAAGGAGACGAAGTCGCCCTTTCCCGCCGGTGCCAAAGCCGCCGCTCTCGTGACGGATGAATGCATGAAGAGGGGGCTTGTGATCTATCCGAGCACGGGACAGATCGGCGGCGTGGCGGGGGACCAGTTTCTCTTCGCTCCGCCGTTGACGGTCTCGGAGGCGGAGATGGACACGATGACGGATCGTCTGGAAGAGGCGCTCGAAGCGGCTTCGAAACGTCTCCGGGGACAGGGGAAATAACGGGGCTCGCTTTTCCGGCAGATGTCGTTTCTGTCACACACACCACAATGAGGGGGTTCGAACGATGAAAAGGGCAATGGGTCTTCTGGCGGGCGTGATGATCTTTGTTTTCGGAGCGGCGGCCTGGGCTACCTCGTTTGTCACCATCAGCACCGGCGGCGTGGGTGGAACGTGGTATCCGCTCGGAGGAGCGATCGCGGAAGTGCTCACGAACGCCGGGATCGGCGTCAAGGCGACATCGCGCGCCGCGGGGGCCTCGAACGAAAACTGCCGTTTGGTGGGGACCGGACGCGCTCAGGTCGGCATGAGCATGGGCATTGCGTTGTACCAGGCCTTCACGGGGACCGGCCAGTTTGAAAAGGACGGGAAACTTCCTCTCCGGACATTGATGCACATGTACCCGTCGCCGCACCATCTCGTCACGACGCGGGATTCGGGTATCAGAACACTGGAGGACATCAAGGGGCGCAAGGTCGTCCTGGGGTCTCCGGGAAGCGGCGACGAACTGCTTTCGACACTGCTCCTGAAGTCCGCGGGAATGGATCCGGAAAAGGATGTCAAGAAGGAACTGCTCACCATGTCCGAATCCACGATGGCCCTGAAAGATGGCAATATCGACGCGGTGTTCTGGAATTTCGCGACGCCGGGGGCGGCCTATCTCGAAGCTGCCGCGGTGCGGGATCTGGTGCTGATTCCGATTCCGGAGGAGATCGTCGCAAGGGCGATTTCTCAGAACCCCTTTCTCTTTTCCTATGTGATCAAGGCGGGTACGTACGAGAAGCAGGATCAGGATGTCCTGACGATTGCGGACGGAAATTACCTGATCGTTCACGAGAACATGGACGAAAAGTTGGCCTATGACCTCGTGAAGACGATCATCGGACACAAGGACGATTTTCTGATGGTCACACGGCAGGCGGAACATTTTGTTCCGAAGGAGGCGGGAATCGGCATCATTCCCTTTGCGGCGGGGGCGGTCACGTATTTCGCCGAGCAGGGTGTGACGGTGGAGTAACGCCAAAGACGCACGACGGAGAGAGAGCCCCTGGCGAGGTGACGTGTTTCGCTCCGGGGCTCTCTCGTTTTCTCAGGCCATGTCGGAAGGGTGGGTGAACTTTGTGTCCGGAACGGAAGAGCGCGGAGATGTCCTGTGCGGGGAGAGGGTGATCGAGGCGGAAGCCCTGTCCAAGGTGAGAGTGCTCGACGACTGGAAGCGGTACGTGCTTTTCGCGATTGCGATCGCTGCGTCCCTGTTTCATTTGTATACGGCGTATTTCGGCCTTTTGTCCGCCATGTATCAGCGCAGCATTCACTGGATGTTCATGGGCGCACTGTTGTTTCTGCGGTATCCCGTTTCGGACAAGCGCCCAAGAAACAGCATCGACCTGTGGGATTGGATCCTCGCCTGTCTGCTGGTTGCCGGATGTGTCAACATTCTCCTGAACTGGAAAGCGATGGCCGCTCGGGAGGGTGCCGCTCTGCCTTCCGACATCTGGATGGGCATCGTCATGATCCTTCTGGTTCTGGAGGGAACGCGGCGCTCCATGGGATGGCCTCTTCCGATCATGGCCGTCATCGCGATTGTCTACGCGCTCTTCGGACCGTATTTCCCGGGCATCCTGGGGCATGGGGGCTTTCCGGTCGACGAGCTGGCGCCCTTCCTGTACCTGCGAACGGATGGCATTTTCGGCGTGCCCATGGGCGTGTCGGCGACGTTCATTTTTCTCTTCGTTCTTTTCGGCTCGTTTCTGAACATTTCCGGAGCGGGGCAGTTCTTCATCGATCTCGCCGTCGCCCTTACAGGAAAGAGTCAGGGAGGAGCCGGAAAGGCCGCCGTCGTCGCCTCCGCGCTCATGGGCACCGTATCGGGCAGTTCCTGTGCGAACGCCGTGACGACGGGTTCCTTCACCATCCCTCTCATGAAACAGTCCGGGTACAGCAGTGAATTTTCCGGAGCCATCGTGGCCGCCGCCTCCACGGGGGGGCAGGTCATGCCTCCCGTCATGGGCGCCGCCGCGTTCATCATGGCTCAGTTCCTGGGCGTCGCCTATTGGGACATTGTCGTGGCCGCCGCGATTCCCGCGACGCTGTACTTCATCTCCATCGTCGCCATGGTTCATTTCAGGGCCGGAAAGAAAAGAATGCCGCGCTTGTCCGCCGAAGAACTCCCGAAAGTCAGAATGGTCCTGAAGGAGGGCTGGCAACTTCTCCTGCCGATCGTGGTTCTGGTGGCCTTTCTCGCCCTCGGTTATTCCGCGGTCAAGGCGGTTTTCTGGTCCATTCTCCTCTTGGTCGTGATTTCCTGGTTCGGCAAAGAGGAGCACCGGATGACGCCGCAGCGCATCGTCAAGGCGCTCATCGAAGGTGGAACGGGGGCCGTGGAGGTTGCGGCGGCCTGTGCGTGTTCCGGGATCGTCATCGGAGTCATCTCCATCACGGGCATAGGACTGCTGTTTTCCTCCCTGGTGCTGAGTCTCTCCGGAGGCGTTCTTCCCTTCGCGCTTTTCCTGACCATGGTGGGGTCGATCATTCTCGGCATGGGAGTGCCGACGACGGCGCAGTACATCATCACGTCGACGCTGGCGGCCCCGGCGCTTTCCCGTCTGGGAGTTCCCATGCTTTCCGCGCATTTGTTCTGCCTCTATTTCGGCGTGCTCGCCGATGTGACGCCCCCCGTGGCTCTCGCGACCTACGCGGCGTCGGGAATCTCGAAGTCGAACCCGCTGAAGACGGGGTTCATGGCTCTCGTGACGGCAATCGCGGGGTTTCTTGTCCCCTTCATGTTCGTGTATAATCCGTATCTGCTGCTCAAGGGGGATGTTCTGCACATCCTTGTGGGGTGCATTACCGCGCTGATCGGCATTATCGGTCTCTCCGCAGCGATTCAGGGGTATTTGCTGGACGACTTGAACATCGTGGAAAGGGTGCTGCTGCTTTCCGTTCCCCTGTTGCTGATTCACCCCTCATTGATGAGCAACCTGGTGGGCATGTGCATCATCGGCGGCATCTTCTCCGTGCAGTTTCTCCGGATTCGTTCCGCGTCCTGGAAATTTCCTCGGGACTGTGAGGAAAAGGAAGGAACGTGATCCCCTCGGGGTGTTGCGTTGAGCGCGTGGAGAATGCGGTGTCCTGGGGTTTCCTCGGGCATTGCCGCAGGGGTCCTTGCGGAGCTTGCGCGAGCGGCTTTCGGCGTGAGGGGTGTCCGTTCCCAAAGGAGGACTTGGGGATATCCCGTTCCGGATCGAGTTCCGCCGGGGAGATTCGTGCCGCCCGCCTCCGGCGGTCGTGCGGCAGTGAGACGAAGCCTTCCGGGGCGGCGCGAGACGGTGCGGAAGAACGGAATGTGGTAGGATTTCCGAAACAGGAACCGATCCCGCCGGGATGGCGCGCATTCTGTTCTCAAGGGAGGCCCTCGCATGATCCTGAACCGCATCAAGAGCGAGATGTCCGATTTCTCGAAGAACCACCGTCTCATCGCCCAGCACCTTCTGGACAATTTCAGGGAAGTGGCTTTCCTGACCGCCGCACAGCTTGCGCAGCGGGTCGGGGTGAGCGAGTCCACCGTGTTCCGTTTCGCCAACACACTCGGCTTTCAGGGATATCCCGAGCTCCGGAGCGCCCTTCAGGAGGACCTGATGGACGGATTCTCGGTTTTGGATCGTGAGGAGGCCTACACGTTCTCCGAGGAAGAGGACGATCTGCTCCTCAAGGGGTTTCGCCTGGATGCACAGGCCATCCTCGATGGAGCGGCGAAGCTCAACAGGGCGGATCTCTACGACGTGGCGGACATGATCGTGAAAGCCGAATCGGTCCATGTGGTGGGAGAGCGGAGTACCTCTGCTCTTGCTCATTATCTTTGTTTTTATCTGTCCTGGTTTCTTCCGAACGTCCATCGACTGGACCGCGATTACGGATTGGAACGGATAGCCAACCTTTCTCCGGAATCGCTGGTGATTGGAATCACGTTTCACCGCTGCACCCGCAATGTCGTCGAGATGATCGCCCTGGCGTCCCGGCTGGGCCTGCACACGGTGGCCATCACGAGCAGCCCCAACACTCCCGTGGCGCGAAATGCGGAAAAAGTGCTTGCGACGCCCTGCTATTTCATTTCGTTCATCGACTCCTACGCGGGTCCCGTCAGTTTTTTGAACGCACTGATTCTGGCCGTGTCCCGAAGGAAATTCGGCGATGCGGTGGACCGGTTCGCCAACCTGGAAGCGCTCTGGAAGGAAAAGGGGACCTATTTCACGGATGAGCGCTTCTGATCTGATGCCCGGAGAGCGAAACGGCTCGAATGCGCGAGCCGGTTCCTTGCAGGACATGTGCATCCCGTGCGTAGATCAGGGGCGGGAGAAGGCACGCAACTCCTTCTTCCGCCCCTGATCGTGTGTTCGTCGACGACCCCTCAGCCTTCCCGGGGACCCTCCCTGTCCGGTCTTTGTGCGGCGGTGCGGATCCATGTCAGGGCGTCCGCTTCGGGGAGCGGGCGGGAGAAGAGGTAGCCCTGAACGAAGAAGTCCGAGCCGAGACGCTTCAGGTGGGCGAGTTGTTTCGCCGTCTCCACGCCCTCCATGGTCAGCTCCAGGCGGAGCTCCCGGGCGAGGTGGATCATGGTGGAGACGATGGCTCTGGTCCGTTCTCCCGCCAGGTCCGTCATGAAGGTGCGGTCGATCTTGATCCCCGCCAGAGGCAGGAAGCGGATGTACGACAGGGAGGAATACCCCGTGCCGAAATCGTCCAGGGAAAAACGGACGCCCCTGGAGGCGAGGCGCTCCATGGCGCGCACCGTGGCGGTGGGGTTTTCCAGAAAGGCCGATTCGGTGATCTCCAGCTCCAACCGCGTCGGTTCCAGCCCGGTTCGGGACAGCGTGTCGAGGACGAGATCCACCAGATCGTCTCCGGCGAACTGCTTGGGGGAGATGTTCACCGCCATGACCAGATCGTGTCCGCTCCGTTGCCATTCCAGAGCGGTGCGGCACGCCGTCTCGAGGGCAAAGGCGCCGAGGCGGCCGATTTCGCCGATCTCCTCGGCGAGGGGAATGAACTCCGTGGGGGAGATGATGCGTCCCTCTTCGTCGCGCCAGCGGAGGAGGGCTTCCGCGCCCACGGGGAACCCCCTGTCCGCCGTGACCTTCGGCTGGTAGTGGAGCACGAACTCTCCCGTCGCGACGGCCCGGCGGAGCTGTGCCTCCAGGCGCAGACGGCGCTGCACCTGCTTGTCCAGCAACTCCGTGAAGAGGCGGTAGGTGTTGCCCCCTTCGCGCTTGGCCCGCTCCATGGCGAGGGCGGCGTTCTGGAGCAGCATCTCCGGCGTCTCCCCGTCCCGGGGGTACAGGGCCATTCCGGCGCTGGCGCTCACCTGGACGACCTCCGTCCCCAGGAAGAAGGAGCGCCGCAGGGCGTCGAGCATGCGCTCCACCGTGCCGACGCTCTGCCCCAGATCCTCCACGCCGGAAAGGAGTACCACGAATTCGTCGCCGCCGAAGCGGGCCACCTCCGCCTTGCTCGCCACCGTCTCCTGAAGGCGCTCTCCCACCTCCCGGAGGAGTGCGTCACCCGTGGGAAAGCCCAGTGTCTTGTTCACCGTGCCGAAGCGGTCCAGGCCCAGATGGACCACCGCGAGCATGCCTCCGCTCGACTGGGCGTTCTCGCAGGCAAGAGCGAGGCGCTCCTCGAAGAGGAAGCGGTTGGGCAGTTCCGTGAGCCCGTCGTGGAAGGCCTGGTGGAGCAGCTTGTTCCGGCTGCTGTGCAGCTCGCTCAGATCCTGGAGGGTGCCGATGTACTCGGTGACCTCCCCTTCGTCGTTCGTGCAGGCCACGATGTGCAGCATCGCCGGGAAGGCTTCGCCGTTTCTGCGCCGGTTCCAGATTTCGCCGCTCCAGGAATGGTGCTCTGCGAGGGCCTTCCACATCTCTTCGAAAAAGACCTTGTCGTGCCGGTCTGACTTGAGGATGCGGGGATTCCTGCCCAGCGCCTCCGCGGGAGAATATCCCGTGATGGCCGTGAAGGCGGGGTTCACGGAGAGAATGGTCGCCTCCCGGTCGGTGATCATCACCGCCTCGTCGGCGTGCTCGAAGACCTTGGTCGCCAGGGCGAGCTGCCGTTCCGCCCGGTCCAGAGCGCGCAGTTTCTGCCGGAACGCCTCGTCCAGGGCGTCCAGGGATTCCGTGCGCTCCCGGATGCGCGCTTCGAGTTCCGCGTTGGCCTCGCCCAGACGGTGCGCGTCCGTCACGTCCATGGATGTGGTGAGAAGGCATGTTTCACCGTCCACATCGATCAGACATGCCGAGAGAAGGATGTGCAGCTCCGCCCCGTCCTTCCGGTAGGCCGCTGTCGTGTACCGGGGGATCTGGCCCTCCCTGCGGATGGTCTCGTAGAACTTCTTCAGCCGTTGCGTCTGGGAGGCCCCGAAGATACCCACCTCCAGGGCGTTGCGTCCGAGCAGCTCTTCCCGGGAAAATCCCGTGAGGCGCTCGAAGGCGGGGTTCACGTCGAGGAAGGCGCCCCCCTTCATGCGGTTCACGGCGATGCCCATCGGGCTGGTCGCAAAGACCGTGCGGAAGCGCTCCTCCGTGCGGCGGATGGCCTCCTGGGCTTCCTTCTCGCGGCTCCGGAGCGTGGCGGAGCGGTAGCTCAGGGGAAGGGCGATGGCGCAGGCGACGAGCAGCGCAAGGAGACCCATGTTGGTGAGGCGCTGCCGCCATGCGGCGAGATCCGCTGCCACGTCGTCCAGATACACCCCGGTGCCCACCACCCATCCCCAGGGCTCGAAGAGTTCCACGTAGGAGATCTTGGGCGCCACCACGTCGAGCTGGTCCTTGAGGTGCCATTGGTAGTCCACGTACCCCGCCCTCCCGGGGTTGTCCACAGCCCTGGAGATCCGGGTCGTGATGTCGAGCAGCATGTGGCCGTCCGGTCCCTGGGCGGTGCTTGGGTCCACACCCTCCAGGTCGGGGCGGTAGGGGTGCATGAGAAGGCGCATGGTGCGGGCGTCCATGACCCAGAAGTAGTCTTTTTCCTCGTCGCCGAAGCGGTGCCGTCTCAGGAAGCTCAACGCCCGATCCTGAACTTCTTCGAGTTGCCGAAGCCCCCGGCGGACATCTTCGTCCCGGGCCCGGAGGTCCGAGATCTGCACCTGCACGAGGCGCCTGCAGAGTTCACGCTTCTGCTGCAGATGACTTTTTTCCAGAGTGGGAACGACCTGTCGGAAGATGAGGAAGGCGAGCAGAGCGAGGAGAACCGCCACGGGGATCATGGTGAGCGCGAAAGTGCGCAGAAAGAGATGTCGCCGCGCCGGATGTGGAGGTGCTCCGGGCGTCGCCGGTTTTGGCGGAATCGGGGGGGAGAGGGGACGGGAACGGATTTCGGACGGACATGACGGAAGCCCCCTTCCTGCGCGCTCATCGTGCGCAAAATCCGAAAATCTGCCTTCCCTGGCGTTGCTCAAAGCGGGTCTTCTTCTTTGTTGCACAATCATAACAGAAAGCGGAAGAACCTGTGCGTGTGCATTCCGGTGGTTTTTCCGGAAAGGGCGTTGCGTTGGAAAAGGGGTGAGAAAAACAGCCAAGGAAACAGCAACGGTAACGACAACAACGGCAAGGACATCTGCGGGAAAGTGGATGTCCCCTGAGTGCGGGACTCTGGGTATTCCTTGACACCGGACGAAGCGACGAACGGAAGAACGGACGAAGAGCGGGACGAAACCCGAGGGGAGGACGAAGATTCATGAAAACATGCAGAGAGTGCAGGGAGAACGGCGCGGCGGGTGTTCCGGACATGGCGGAGGTGTTGCGCACCTCCGGACGGATGCGGGCGGAGGCGCTTGCCATGCTGGAGGAGCTGCGTCTGCTGGAACGGTGGGGACGCTACGGGCGTCCCGTGGTAGTGGGAGCCGTGGCCTACGACCTGGTCTACGGGCCGGATCTGGATATGGAGATCTACTGTCCCGATCTCCGCATCGAGGACGGCTTTCGCGTGCTGGAGGAGTGCTGCGCGACAAATCCCCGGGTGGAGAGCGCCCTCTTTCAGAACCATCTCGCCGGAGGCGACAACGCGCTCTACTGGCAGCTCCGCTATCGCGCCGGGGACGGAACGCTCTGGAAGGTGGACATGTGGTCCGCCGCCGAGGACTATCCTCTGCCGCGGAGCGAATTTCTCGTGGAGCCCATGAAGCGGGTTCTCACCGAGGAGACCCGGGCGGCCATCCTGGGGCTCAAGGCGCGTCGCGCCGTCGATTCCTCCCTGGCGTGTCTCTCCATAGATCTTTACCGGGCGGTGCTCCGGGACGGCGTGCGTGACGAGGCGTCCTTCCGGGGCTGGCTTGCCGCCGCCGAGACGGGAACCCTCTCGGACTGGATTCCCGCCTGAACTCCTTTTGCCGGCGCTTTTCGGAAACCCCGCGTGTCACCACGACACGGGCGTTGCGCCAGAGCGTGACGGAACTCCCGTAACATCCTCCGGCTTGTGTTCTGGGGCACCGCACTCGGGTTTTTCGTTCGCAGGTCCTGCACGGGTCTCAGTGCCGCGCCCGCACGGCGGCTCGAAACGTGCCGCGTCATGCCGGAAGTTCACGGATCATGCCGGAAGTTTCGCGGTGCGCGGCGACTCCGAACATGCCACATCGACGGGTTCCAGGCCCCGCATGAAGCCTGGCGCACGCCGCGCCACATCGCGCCCCGGGGGGCCGCGTCCGTGCCTGTGCCGCCCGGGGCACTGTCGAAGCCGCTCGACGGAGCCGCCGAGTCATTCTATACTGCACTCGGAATTTTTGTTTCTGCGCATCGCCTCCGCCGGGGTTTTGGTGCCCCGTCGCTTTTTGGAGGTTTTCGAGGCCTCCGCCGCAAGGGCGAAGGCCGATGAAGAACGATGGACGTCGATATCGATATCGATGAAGAAGGAGCGAGAACGACGATGGCGGAATGGTTTCTGAGTTACGGCGGCAAGCAGGAAGGACCCTACACGACGGAACAGGCGGCGGAGCGGGTGGCGAAGGACCCGTCGGGATTCGCCTGGCGGCAGGGATATGCGGAGTGGCTTCCCATGAGTGCCGTGGACGAGCTGCGGAGCGCCTTTGCGGCGCCGCCCCCACCCCCCTCCCTTGCCCGGCGCAAGGCCGACGAGGTGGATTTCCGCGTCTTCGGCACGGAGATGCAGTATGTGGAGATCGAGCTCGATCCCGGCGAAAGCGTCATCGCCGAGGCAGGGGGCATGATGTACAAGGATCCCCGCATCTCCATGGAGAGCATCTTCGGCGACGGGTCCGCCTCGTCCTCGGGCGGCGGGTTCATGGGCAAGCTCATGGGCGCGGGCAAACGGGTCCTCTCGGGGGAGAGCCTTTTCATGACCCTCTTCACCCACACCGGACAGGGCAAGGCCAAAGTCGCCTTCGCCGCCCCCTATCCGGGAAACATCCTTCCCCTGCATCTGGACGACCTGGGAGGAACCCTCATCTGCCAGAAGGACAGCTTCCTCTGCGCAGCCAAGGGTGTCGCCGTGGGCATCTACCTTCAGAAGAAGATCCTCACGGGGCTCTTCGGCGGCGAGGGGTTCATCATGCAGCGCCTCGACGGGGACGGCATGGTCTTCGTCCACGCCGGCGGCACCCTGATGGAGCGCGAACTCGCTCCCGGCGAGGCCCTCGACGTGGACACGGGGTGCGTGGTGGCCTTCGCCCCCTCGGTGCAGTTCGACGTGCGCCAGGCGGGGAACATCAAGACCGCCCTCTTCGGCGGCGAGGGGCTTTTCTTCGCCCATCTCCAGGGACCCGGCAAGGTGTGGCTCCAGTCCCTGCCCTTCTCCCGGCTCGCCTCGCGGATGCTCCTGGGTTCGGGCGGCAAGGACGAGGGATCCGTTCTTCCCAACATCGGCGGTCTCTTCCGGGGCGACGGCAACTGAGGCGGCGCGGACGAGGAGCTGCGAACTTTCGGGCGACCGAGAGAGAAGGCGCGTGCGGCCGTTGACGTTCCCCTCTTCGTCGCGGTCACACCGCCGAACCGGCGGAGAAATGCGCCGGGAGATGGGGTTGGAAAGGAGAAGAGACGCTCATGGAGCTGAGGGACATTCCGTTTCAGACGGTGGATCTGGAGAGCCTGCCCGCGGAGGAACACAGCGGCATCGGCGGCAACGCCCTCTGGAAAGTGGTGAAACAGGGGAACGTGCGGGTGCGCATCGTCGTCTATCCGCCGGGCTATCTGGCGGACCACTGGTGCGAGAAGGGACACGTGGTGTACGTTCTGGAGGGCTCCTTCACGTCGGAGCTCAAGGACGGCAGGAAGTACGAGCTGACGCCGGGCATGTGCTACCTCGTGGCGGACGGAGCGGAGCCTCACCGTTCCTCCACGGAGGAGGGCGTGAAGCTCCTCATCGTGGACTGAGACCATCGAAAAAATCGAAGCAGGACGAACGGGCCGGAGCCGCACGAAAGCGCTCCGGCCCGCCGCGTTTCATGGGGTTCCCTTTTTTTGCGTGTCCGTCTGTTCGCATGTTGCCGCGGCGCGTCGCCGCGTTGCAATGGACTCCTTCGGGGCCGCACATGGCATTGTGTAATATGGTATTGTGTATGAGTAAAGAAGGGTATCGGGGAATCGCATGCGCGTCTCGCGTACAGGTGTCAGGGGACATCCGGATCCCGCACCAAGGGGACATCCATTTTTCCGCAGATGTCCGGATTCCATCGTGCCTGAGCAGAACTGATTCCTGAACCTGTCGGGATTCTCCGGTGCTGTTGCCCCTCCTTCCCGGCAGGGCGGACGGGCGCCGGAGCGTCCCGTCCTCGCGCACGTTGCTTTTTCCGGAGGCATTCCGGCCGGAACGGCCGGACGAACGAACGAGCGAGTGATCGACGAGAGGAGCGTGCCATGATGAGGCGAGTCGGAGGAGTGTTCCTGGGTGTACTCGTTATCCTGTGTGCGGCTGCTGCCTTTGCGGTTGCGGACACGGAATTTTTCAGCGAAACGTCGCCGATCCCCGAAGCGATCCGGCGACAGATGATCGGCACGACCTGGGAGGAAGGATGTCCCGTCAGCCTGGATCAGCTCGCGTATTTGAAACTGTCTCATTGGGGGTTTGACGATCAGGTTCATGTGGGCGAGCTCATCGTCAACAAGGCCATCGCGGAGAACACCGTGGAGGTGTTCAGGGCGCTGTTCGCCCTGCGCTTTCCCATCGAGAGCATGAAACTGCCCTTGCACTATTTCGGACATCCCGACGACCCCTCGAAAGCCAACAACAGCTCCGGCTTCTTTCACCGCAAGGACACCCAGTCCACGAAACAGCTCTCCATCCACAGCTACGGCCTGGCCTTCGATCTCAATCCCTTCTACAACCCCGCCATCCTGCCCGACGGAAAGACCGATCCCGATGGGGCCGAGCAGTTCCTGAACAGACGCGAGACGCACAAGGGCATGATCCGCGAGGGAGACGAAGCCTTTCTGGTCATGACGCGGCTCGGATGGGCCTGGGGCGGTTTCTTCAAGCACGGAGCCGACCCGATGCACTTCGAGAAGATCATCAACAGAAACTACATCATCAACTCCCTGGAGTACTTCCCGAACGACTGGGGCGTGGACGGCGCGCTGTAGGGCATCGCCTCCGGTCAAAAAATCAAACGTAGTTTATCTTTACGAATAGAATAAACTCTGGTAGAATTCCTCTCCATGATCGTCCGGAAGGGAGCGCCCGCCGCGGGGGTGTTCCCTTCCGGACATTTCGGAGAGGAAAGGTCGTGACGACAGGTATGATCAGGCTCGGGAAATGCCGACGCATCGTGGTCAAGGTGGGAACCAGCTCTCTCACGCACAGTACGGGCAAGATCGACCTGAGACGCATGGAGCTGCTCGTGCGACAGGTGGCAGATCTTTCCAACGGCGGTCGGGAGATGATTCTCGTCAGCTCCGGCGCGGTGGGGGCTGGCATGGGCAAGCTGAACCGCGCCTCTCCGCCACGGACCCTGCCGGAGAAGCAGGCCCTCGCGGCGGTGGGGCAGGGGGGGCTGATGCACCTCTACGAGAAACTCTTCGCCGAGTACGACCGGCATGTGGCGCAGCTCCTCCTCACCCGGGACGTCTTCGCCGTTCCCCGGCGCTACCTGAACGTGCGCAACACCCTGGCGGCGCTGCTCGAATTCGGGGCCGTCCCTGTCATCAACGAAAACGATCCCGTCGCGGCGGAGGAACTCCGCTTCGGCGACAACGACACGCTCGCCGCGGCGGTGGCGGTGGCCGCCGACGCGGATCTCCTGGTGATTCTCTCGGACATCGACGGTCTCTACGACGCGGACCCGAGGCGGAATCCCCAGGCCCGGATCATTCCCGTGGTGCGGGAGGTCACGGAGGAGATGCTCGCCTCATCCCGGAGCAAGGGGAGCGCCGTCGCCAGCGGCGGCATGTGCACCAAGCTCCTGGCGGCGCGCATGACCATGGCCTGCGGCATTCCTCTGGTCATCGCCTCGGGAGGCGCGGAGGATCCGCTGCGGCGCATTCTTGCCGGAGAGGGGCTGGGCACGCTCTTCGTTCCCCGGGGCGAGGGATACCGCTCCCGGCGGCGCTGGCTCGCCGCGGGAAGCGCTCCCGCGGGAAAGATCCGCGTGGACAGCGGTGCGGCCCGGATTCTTGGCCGGGGAGGGCGAAGCCTGCTCCCCTCGGGCGTGGTGGCCGTGGAGGGGCGCTTCGAGCGGGGCGATGTGGTGGCCGTGGTGGCTCCGGAGGGAAAGGAAGTGGTCCGGGGCATCGTCAATTTTTCCGCCCCCGAGGTGGTCCGCATCGCCGGGCGGCATTCCCACGAGATCGAGGCGCTGCTCGGCCGCTGCGATTATGACGAGGTGGTCTCCCGGAACAATCTCGTGCTTGTCTAGCGTGCTCGTTCGGCAGGATCTCCGGCAGGCATATCCGGCAGGCCAGTTCGGCGGAATTGCCCGGCGGACCTGCGGCGCGGCGGGTCCATCGGGCCGGAGAAAACGCGCTCCTCGTGGTTTTTCTGCGGCACAGAAAAAGAACAGATCCGCCGCAGGCGGGTCGAGAAGGACGAAGGAGGCGGAACCCGGCGGTCCTCAAGCTGCGTGCCCTTCTTCTCATTGCAACGCTTCGGGCTCGTTCCGCGCCCGGTTGTAACGACTTTCTTTCAGGAGGCGAGACAGTGCCATGACGAACGAAACGAACATTCCCTGCGGCGGCGGAGCATCCGCCCGGGGCGATTCCTCCGGTTGCGGCGTCGCCGGTGCCGAAGCGACCGGATGCGATCCGGTCGCTCTGGACGCGGAACTTTCCGCCCTGGGCAAGGCGGCCCGGAAGGCGGCCCGCCGCCTGGGGGTGCTCTCCGGCGCGGTGCGGAACGGTGCGCTCGCCGCCATGGCGGAGGCGCTGCGCCGCAACACCGCCGACATATGCGCCGCCAACGCCCGTGACCTGGCGCATGGGCGGAGCAGGGGGCTCTCGGCCCCTCTGCTGGAACGGTTGGCTCTCACGTCCGCCCGGGTGGAGAGCATGGCCCGGGGGCTTGAGGACATCGCCGCCCTCCGGGATCCCCTTGGAGAGGTGACGGGCATGTGGACAACCCGGGAAGGGCTGCGCATCGGGCGGCTCCGGGTGCCTCTCGGGGTGGTGGGGATCATCTATGAATCGCGTCCCAACGTCACCGCCGACGCGGCGGGGCTCTGCATCAAATCGGGCAACGCGGTGCTGCTTCGGGGTGGCCGGGAAGCGCTCGCCACGAACACCCTGCTGGCGGACCTGCTCGCCCGGGCCGCCGAGGCGGCGGGCGTTCCCGAAGGGAGCGTGCAGATGGTCGCTTCGCCCCACCGGGAGGCCACCACGCGCCTCATGTCCCTGGACGCTCTGGACGTGCTCATTCCCCGGGGTGGCAAGTCTCTCAAGGCGGCGGTGCGCGCCTTCGCCACCGTGCCCATTCTCATGACCGGCATGGGCAACTGCCACATCTACGTGGATGCGGGGGCGGATATCGACAGGGCCGTTGCCGTGGCGGACAACGCCAAGACATCCCGCCCCGCCGTGTGCAACGCTGCGGAGACCCTTCTGGTGCACGCGGACATTGCCCCGGATTTTCTTCCCCGGTGTCTCGCCGTCCTCGCCGCGAAGGGGGTTGAGATCCGGGGGGATGCGCGCACCCGGGCGCTCTTTCCCGCCGCGCTGCCCGCGAGCGAGGCCGATTGGGACACGGAATATCTGGATCTCATCCTCGCCGTGCGCGTGGTGGATTCCCTGGACGAGGCCCTGGACCACATCGCCCGCCACGGCACGGGGCACAGCGAGGCCATCTGCACCGAGAGCTACGGTGCCGCGGAACGCTTTCTCCGCGAGGTGGACGCCGCGGCGGTGTACGTGAACGCCTCCACGCGCTTCACCGACGGCGGAGTCTACGGCTTCGGCGCCGAGATGGGCATCAGCACCCAGAAGCTCCACGCCCGGGGGCCCCTCGGGGTGGAGCAGCTCACCTCCACCAAGTTCATCGCCTACGGCACGGGGCAGATCCGCACTTCCTGACAACGCACTTCCTGACGGCACATTTCCGGGCCTGCGCAGTATCGCACCGCACCTCCCGCTCCATCCGCTCCCGCGTCCTCCGCGGGAGCGGGTGCGTTCCGTCTGGTGCATCCGCGTTCCCGAACCGCCCGTGATCAGTGCTCCGGAGCACAAAGGAAACATCCTTCATCGGCGGGGCGTCCTGTCCCCCGCTTTCGGTACATGCTTCGCCGTTCCGCACGGCGGAAAAAGGACCCCGCAGGCATGTCCGGGATGTCGGTGGAGGGCCTTGCTCTTTCCGCGCTCCCTGCGTATAGTGGCGGCGCGGCGGAACGCCGCTCCCGCCGCGTGCGCCGTTCGCGGGAGGAGCGGCGTTCATCTTCGGGTGCGCGAAGGTACGGGCGCCCGGGCGACGACGGAGGGAGGAGCGAACCATGACGGAGGACCTTCGGAAGGAATCCGTGGAGGCCATGTGGCGGGCCTATCTTGCCACGCAGGGAGAGACGCCGGAGACCACGGCGAAGTTCTGGGAATCCTGGCATTTCTGCGACAACGAAAAGGATGCGAACGAGCTTGTCCTGCTCGTCCGGCAGGGACAGAAACGGGGAACGGCGAGTCTCCTGTGGAGCTATGAACACGAGGGGGAGCGCCTGCCCTGCATGGGGGATCACGTGGTCATCACGGACTGGAGCGGTGAGGCCCAGTGCGTGATCCGCATCACCGACATCGCCGTGGTGCCCTTTCAGGACGTCTCCGCGGAGTTCGCTCGCACGGAGGGGGAGGGAGACTGCTCCCTCGCTCACTGGCGCCGCGTCCACTGGGAGTGCTTCACCCGGTATATGCACGAGATCGGGCGGGAGCCGGAGGAGGAGATGCCCGTCATCTGCCAGACCTTCGAGGTCGTGTACGGAGGGCTGTGATGTCCCGGTGCGGCCCGGAGGCTTTCTCTCCGGCCCCGGCGGGTGTTCGGGGCGGTGCCCCGGCGGAGACCCTTGCGGAGCGGGTGGCCCGGGTTGTGCGCGAGGAGGTGGCGCTGGTCGCCTATGACCGGCGC
Source organism: Synergistaceae bacterium UBA5560 (assembly GCA_002425685.1). GTDB lineage: Bacteria > Synergistota > Synergistia > Synergistales > Aminiphilaceae > Aminiphilus. Next base: position 30,744 of record DIMS01000081.1, read on the forward strand.
TGGCCCGGGATGTTCCGGGCGGAGAAGGCACACCTGCTCGACTGTCTTCCCGACGGGCTGCTCCGGCGGATCGAGCACTTCGGCAGTACCGCCGTTCCGGGGCTTGCGGCCAAGCCCATCGTGGACATGCTCGTGGAGGTGACGAGCCTCGACGCGGCCCGGGAGCGCATCGCCCCCGTGCTGGAGGCCCAGGGGTACGATTATTTCTGGCGCCCTTCCTGGGGAAACGACACGCCCCCCTACTACGCCTGGTTCATCCGGCGCGACCGCCGGGGAGTGCGGACCCACCACATCCACATGGTGGAGGCCCACTTCGAGCACTGGGACCGGCTGTTCTTCCGGGACTACCTCATCGCCGAGCCCCGCACGGCCCGGGCCTACGGGGCGCTGAAGCGAAGCCTCGCCGCCACCTTTCCCCGGGACCGCGTGGCCTACACCAGGGGCAAGACCGCCTTCGTCCTCCGCGTCACCGCCCTAGCGAAGGCCCGGTATGGTGCGCCCCGCCGGGAACGCGGATGACGGCATCGAAAACAGGACGGCGGAGCCGAAAAACGGCTCCGCCGTTTTTTAGTCTTCCGAAAGAGTGTTGACATGCCAGATAAATCACTCTATAGTGGAAAGCGTAATTTAACGCAAAATAGACGCATTGGTGGCGAAAAAATGAGGATCGGACTCGTCGGACCATCAAACCTTCTGCGAAAAACCCTCTCGGCGGTGGCGGAGCTGGAGGACGTGGCCTTCGTTCCTCTCGAATACGTCCTCCCCCGAGAGGCCCCCGATCTCGTGGACAGGAACCAGAACGACCTGGATGCCGTCTTCTTCTGCGGTTCCATTCCCTACTGCATCTGCCTCGATTCGGTGCGGCGCTCCGTCCCCTGGTCCTACCTTCCGCTGCGCACCACCGGGCTGCTCGTCGCCCTGGTCAACGCCCGGGAGCATCTCCGCGGCAGGGTGCGCATGAGCGTGGACACCCTGAGCGAAAGCGAGGTCCGCGAGGGCCTTGAGGACTGCTCCCTCGACATCGACGCTATTTTCACGCATGAGTTCGATTTTACCCATGTTTCCGTGGAGGAGATCGCGAAGTTCCATCTCGCGCTCGTGGCGGAAGGGAAGGTGGACATCTGCCTGACCTGCGTCGAGGCCGTGCACCGGTCCCTTCTCGGAAAAAACCTCCCCGCGTTCCGGGTGACGCCGGCGCGGCAGACCATCCGGAGCGCCGTGGAACGGCTGATTCTCGAAGTGCGCGGCCAGAGCAACACGCTTCTTCTGAGCGTGGTGGGTGTCTTTCGTCCGGAGGCCCCTTTCGAGGGGAGGCGCCAGTACGAGGAGGCCATGCTGAAGCTGAACGGCAGCCTGGTGGAGTACGCGAAAAGACGGGGCATTCTCGCCATTCCCCGGGATTCGTCCAGCTTTCAGACCATAGAGACCATGGGGCAGTTTCTTCTGGGGACGTCCGACCTCACCGATGTGTCGTTCCTCTCCGGAATGAGCGCCGCCTGCGGCTTTCCCGTGGTCGCGGGCTTCGGAGTGGGGCCGAGCCTGAGAATCGCGGAGGAGTACGCAGCGAAGGCGGCGGACGTGGCCCGGGAGAAGGGAAAAACCTGTTACCTCTTCGACGGCAAAAGCGCGCGCCCTCTCGGCATGCCCAGGGAACCGGCGATGCTCTTCTCCCATTTCGACGCGGAGATCGACGGGCTGGGAAAACGGATGGGGCTGGCGACGCCCACGCTCTGCAGATATCTCCAGGGGCTGATGTGTTTCGACGGAACGTTCACGGCGTCCGAGTTCGCGAAGATCGTGGGCATCCAGCCGAAAAGTTCCCGGAAGGTCATGAACATGCTCCTTGAGGCGGGGCTCGTCCGGGAGTGCGGTGTGCTTTCCTACGCGGGAAGGGGGCGGCCGCAGCGGCTCTACCGGGCGACGGAGGATGCGTTCCGGTTCCATTCCCGCACGCTGACCGGGGGAGGAGGGGATGTAGAGGAGCGAAGCAGGGTGTAAGCAAGGTTGTGCAGTCCGTCATCCGCGGTGCAGTGCAGTCTGTAGCGCAGTGTCGTCCGTAGTCGCGGCATTCTTCTTCTCAGAGACGAACAGACAGCGAGGAAGGAGAGGCTTCATGAACAGAAACGGATATCGGTTTTTTGCGCTGGCACTCGTTTTCGTGCTGTCCCTGGCAATCCTCGGCGCGGGGGCTCCCGCGAAGGCCGCCGAGTATACCTGGAGTTTCGCCCAACCCTGGACCCGCCCGCTGACCGATGCGTCGTTCACGAAGTTCTGCGACCGCGTGAAGGAATATTCGGGCGGCCGCATCGAGGTCCGCTTTTTCCCGAGCGGACAGCTCGGCAGCCACGACGAGAATTTCCACGCCATGCAGGAGGGGAGCCTCGAAATCGGCGTCTTCTCCCCCTATCCGACGCTCGTTCCCGGCGGATGCGTTCCCAACATGACCTGGATCATCGTGAACTGGAACGAAATGCGCCTTGCCTACCGGCAACCCGACGGCATTCTCTACCGCGTCATGAAGGACGCCTTCGAGGACGTGGACGGGCACCTGCTCTTCGCCTGCTCCCAGGGTGCCTATGGCCTGGGCAACAACAAGCGTCCCTTGCGGACTCCCGACGACCTCAAGAACCTGAAGCTCCGGGTCTCCGCCTCTCCCGGCGGCGTGAAGACGCTGACGAACATGGGCAGGGGCAGAGGCGTCATGCTCGAGACGATTCCCTGGGGCGAACTGTACAACGCCCTTTCCCGGGGCGTCGTGGACGGATGCTGGACCATGTGGGCCTCTCTCGTGGAAGAGCGTCACTGCGAGGTGCTGAAGCACTATTCTGATCTCAATTTTATCTGGGACAGCACTTATGTGGTCATGAACAAGGAACTCTGGGACAGTCTGCCCGACGATCTCAAGGCGGCCGTCACGAAGGCCTCGCTCGAGACGGAGGCGGAGCTGCTCGCCGTCCAGGAGAAAGCCGAAAAGGACTTCGTGGAGAAGCTCAAGGGGCGCAAGGATTTCACCATCACCTGGCTGACCCCGGAGGAGCGGGACGCCTTCCGCGAGGCCTCGGATATGGGGCCCATGTGGGAGGAGCTGTGCGGCAAATGGCTCGAGGAACGGTATCCGGGGCAGAACATGGTGAAGGTCATCCCCGCGGAACTCGAGAAGATCCACAAGGAAGTGACCGCCAAGGGAGCGACGCAGTAACCCGGCTCGCGAACGAAGGGGGCGCGCTCCTGCGCGCCCCCTTCCGCTGAAAAGGAGGGAATGGCTTGCCCTGTATCGCCGCGATCCTCAAGGCCATCGAGAAGATCGAGAACTTCCTCTGCTACACCGGGCTGCTGGGGATCACCTACCTGACGTTCGTCCTGGTCGTCAACCGCTATCTCATCCACTGGGAGGTCATGTGGCTCGGCGACTTCACGCAATATCTGTTCGTCTTCATGGCCCTCTGTGCCATCGCGTTCACCACCCGGGAGGACGGGCACACCTCCGTGGACATCTTGAGCCAGGTGTTTCTCTCGGGAAAACCGAGGGTGCTGCGGGCCTACAAGACCGTCATTCACGCGCTCACGCTCGTCACGCTCTGTCTCTTCCACGGTCCCGTGCTGCAGTTCGCGACGAGGGCGATGAAGCGCCCGTCCTACGGAACGATGGTTCCCTGGTTCAACACCTCCTGGCTCATCGTGACCTGCTATGTCATGCTGGTTTTGTGCATTCTCCACACGGCGGTGAGCCTGGTGGGACAGATTCCCCTTTTCGCCGGGCGAAAGGAGGCGGAGTGATATGGAAGCCTCTCTGGTCGCCCTCGTCACGCTCTTCGTCGGCATGGCCGTCGGCATGCCCCTCTGCTGGCTCTTCATCGCCAGCTCCATCGCGGGACTGCTGACGTCGGGTTCGTCGATCACCTTTCTGGCGGGAACCTTCTACCACGCGGTGGACAACAACGTCCTGATGGCCGTGGCCTTCTTCATCTTCGCCGGAAGCCTGCTCTCCGAGGCGGGGCTTGCGGACCGGATCGTGCGTTTCTCCTACGCGCTGGTGGGGCGCCTCCGGGGGGGTATGGAGGCGGTCGGCATCGTCTCCACGCTCTTTCTCGGGGCACTCACGGGCTCCTCGATCCCCTGCATTTCCGCGCTCATTCCCCTGCTGGTTCCCCGGCTCGAACGGTACGGATACGAGAAACGCTATACCGCCGCGGTGATCTGCTCCTGCTGTTTCCTGGGGTATCTCATTCCCCCGAGCGTGCCCGCGCTGCTCTACTGTCTCATCGCCCAGCAGTCGGTCTCCGCCATGTTCCTGGCGACGGTCATTCCGGGGCTCCTGATCGCCGGAGGCTACGCGATCCTGAACTACGTCATCTGTCCCCGGTACATGAACCAGGCGCTGGTCCGGGAAACGCTCACCGTGTCAGCCACCTTTTCCGGGGCCGTGAAGGAGCTGGGCAGGTCCACCTGGGTTGCGCTTCCCGCGCTGGGATGTCCGGCGCTCATCATGGTGGGCATCTACGGCGGCATCTGCACGCCCAACGAGGCGGGGGCCATCGCCGCCGTGTACTGCATGGTCATTGGCTACTTCGTCTACCGGGACCTGACCCTCGAAGGGACCCGGCGGGCGCTCCACAGCTCCATCCTCTCCATCGGTGTCGTTCTCGTCCTCATCGCCACGGGAACCGTCTTCGGACGCTACCTCATCAAGATCGGGGTCGCCCAGATGGTGGCCAACTACGCCATGACCCTGTTCCACACCAAGGGCATGATCCTCCTGTCGATGAACGTGGTCCTGCTCGTCCTCGGCATGTTCATCGACGGCACGCCGATCCTCGTGCTGGCGGTGCCGCTCTTTCTTCCCCTCATGCAGGATCTGGGGGTCAACCTCGTGCATCTCGGCTCCATCGTCATCCTGAACATCGGGCTGGGGGTCATCACCCCGCCCTTCGCCATGTCCCTCTTCGTCGGCACCCGCCTCTCGGGGTGCACTTACATGGAGCTGGCGAAGATCGTCCTGGTGTTCTTCTTTCTCGTCGGCATTCCCGTGTTGCTGCTGACGACCTACATCCCGGCGCTTTCCTGCTGGCTCCCCACGCTCGTGCTGGGGCCGGAGGTCGTCGGACCGTGGTAAGATACCGCAGACAAGGAGCGCGAACGACCCTATGAAAATGGACCTTGCGATACGAAACGGTTTTCTCTTCGACGGCACGGGAAATCCCGCCGTGAAGGCGGACATGGGCATTGCGGACGGACGCATCGTCCGGATCGGACGGATCGACGGAACGGAGGCGGGGCGGACGCTCGACGCCTCGGGGCTCGCGGTCTGTCCCGGGTTCGTGGACATGCACAACCACGGGGACAACGGAATTCTGGCCTTCCCTTCCGCGGACAGCCACATCATGCAGGGGGTTACGACCTCGGTCACGGGGAACTGCGGCGAGTCCATGGCCCCCCTCGACGACGGGACCATCGAGCTGGCCCGACGCTATGTTGCTCCCTTCGTGCCTCCCTGCGAGGCGGTCGACTGGAGCTGGAGGACCAGCGGAGAATACATGAGGGCCGTCGCCGCCGTCGGAACGGCCCAGAACCTCGCCTTTCTCGTCGGGCAGGGAACGATCCGCATCGCCGCCAAGGGATTTGCCTCCTCCCGGGCGAGCGCCGCAGAGATGGCGCACATGAAGGCGCTGTTGCGGGAGGCTCTCGCCGACGGCTGTTTCGGCCTTTCGAGCGGCCTGATCTACCCGCCCGGGAGCTTCACCGGGACGGAGGAACTTCTCGAACTTGCCGGGGAACTCGCTCCGGCGGGCGCGCTCTACGCGACCCATCTGCGCAACGAGGGAAACTACCTTGCCGAATCGATGGAGGAAGCCCTCGAACTCGGCAGACGATGGAACATCCCCGTGCAGCTCTCCCACCACAAGGCGCTCGGGCGCCCCAACTGGGGCAAGGTCCGCCACACCCTGCGCATGATGGAGGAGGCCCGCGCCGAGGGCATCGACGTGTGCTGCGACGCCTATCCCTACACGGCCGCGTCCACCACCGTGACGTCCCTGCTGCCTCCCTTCGCGCTCGAAGGGGGCGTGGAGGAGACGCTGCAACGCCTCCGGGAACCGGAAGCGCGCCGCCGGATGGCCGAGGAGATCCGCAGGAAGGGATGTCAGTGGGAGAACTGGATCGCCGACGCGGGACTCGAGAACATCGTTCTGAGCGAGTGCTCCCTCCGCCCCGAGGTGGAGGGAAAGACCCTGCGGGAGATCGTCGGAACGCACGCTGCCGGGGCGGACCCTCTCGACGGCCTCTTCGACTTTCTCGCGGAGGTCCGGTGCCTGGCGAAGATGGTCATCTTCGCCATCGACGAGGAGGACATGAAGGCGGTGCTCGCCCATCCTCTCTCCTGCATCGCCTCCGACGCGTGGGTGTCCGCTCCGTCCGCGGGAGGCAGGCCGCACCCCAGGGGCTACGGAACCTTTCCGCGCTTCCTGCGCCGGTACGTGCTCGACGGGAAGCTCATGACGCTCCAGGAGGGCATCCGGAAGATCACCTCCATGCCCGCGTTCCGGCTGGGGCTGCAGGACCGGGGGCTGCTGCGCGAGGGATTCCGGGCGGACGTCACGCTCTTCGATCCGTACAGAATCTGCGACCATGCGACATTCACCGATCCGCACCGCTTTCCCGAGGGCATTCCCTGGGTGATCGTCAACGGTGCCGTGGTGGTGGAGGAGGGACGGCTCACGGGCAGACTGCCCGGCATGATCCTCCGCAGGGCGTAACGGAAAGAACCGGAAAGTGTCCCCGATGCGGCGGAGACGACAGGGCCGGGAAACTGCCGATGGGGAACCGTCGGCAGTTTTTCGGTATGGTATCGTCGTGGCGGAGGGAACTCTCCGCGGCGGGGGCAAATGCCCGAGTCCGCCGGTGCGGACGCCCCGGGGGTTCGACAGCGGACCCTTTTGAACATCCGGACAGCGCAAAACCCTGAACGAGACGGGGAACGACGATGACTCCGAAAGAAACGGGCTCGACGGAACGACACGGCGAAACGGAGAAGACGGCTCCTCCGGGGCGGGCGCGGGAGAGTGCGCCGCCGGGTATGGAGGCGGTGCGACGGGGAGAACGAAGCAGCAGGCGATGCGGACGGACAATGACGGCCTGTGAGGCGGTGTCGGACACCCAGGCGGAGTGCGCCTGCGGTGCCGGAAATGCGGACGGAACGGGGCCGTCCGGGTCGGCATCCCGGGATTTCCGGGATGCCGCCGGAAGTGGCGCCGGGATGTCTTCGGGCGGTCCTTCCGGCGAGGCCGGCCTTCCGTTTTTCGAGGGATGCGACCCCGCCTGCCTCGGATGCCTCGCGGGGCGGCTTTCTTCCGCCGCGTTGGAGGAGCGCAAGGTCGCCCGGGCGCGCCGGGCTCTCGCTCCCTGGGCGGAACGCCTGGCCCCGCTGGTGACGGTCCCGCCGGAGCGACAGCTCGCCTACCGCGACCGGGTTGCCCTTGCGGCGCGCCACGACCCCGCGGCGGGGTGGCGCTTCGGCATGGAGGGAACCGCCGACCGTCGCGCCGTACATCGGCGGGACGGCGCGAGCCGCGCACGCCCTTTCGTCTCGTTGATGAACTGCCCGCTCCATTCCCTCCGGACAAGGGAGATGCTGCGTCACCTCGGCGACGCCCTCTCCGCCGCGGACCCCGGAGGAGCGCTGCCTCTGGCCTTTGTCGTCCTCTCGGGGAGGCAGGCCACGCTTGTGCTCAAGAGCGCCCGCGATCCCGGTGACGTGGCCCTGGGGCTTCCGCGGCTCCTGGATTCTCTCGCGGCGACGGGCGGAGAGGGGCTCTGGCTGCATCTGCATCCCGCGGCGGGGGTGCGCCTTTTCGCCAGGAACGGGTGGCGCCTCCTCTGGGGAACGCCCCGCTCCAGGGACGAGCGGGGGCTGCTCTACGGCCCGACGGCCTTCGCCCAGCTTCTTCCGGAGCTGCACGACACGTCCCTCGCGGCGGCGGCGGATTTTCTCCGTCCCGCTCCCGGGGACCGCGTGGCGGACCTCTACTGTGGCATCGGGGCGAGCCTCGCCCTGTGGCGTGCCCGGGGCGCCGAAGCCCTTGGCGTGGAGACCTCCCGAGAGGCCCTCGACTGCGCCCCCAGGAACGCTCCGGGAGCCCCGCTCCTGCGCGGAACCTGCCTGGCACGTCTTCCCCAGATTCGTCCGTGGCTGGAGGAGGTGCCTCCCGACCGGCGCTTCGTCTACGCAAATCCCCCTCGGTCCGGGTTCGAGCCGGGCCTTGCGGAGGGGCTCGCCGCCTGCCGTCCCCGGCGCGTGGCGTACCTGGCATGCAGTCCCGGCACGCTCGCCCGGGACCTGCGCTTTTTCGAGGCGCTGGGTTTCGGCGTGGCGCGCCTTCTTCCCTACGACTTCTTTCCCCGCACCGACGCCGTGGAGGTGCTGGCCCTGCTGGAACGCTGAGGACACACCGTCCCCTGCGCCTTTTCGCCTCCGTACCGCTGTGCCTTCGTTCCTCTCGCAGCGGATCGCGACAACCCTCGATGATTGTCGGGGTTCCGTCAGTGCCTTTCTCTCCCTCTCTCGATTTCTGCCCTTCCCGTCTTCGTCGCCGGATGCCATGGGGGAGCGCGTTCCCCGTCGCCGAGGCCGGGAAGGCGCTCTTCGGACGTGGCGGGCTTATTGGTGTTCCGTGTTGTCCCGCCGTGTCGTTTCGCTCTTTCGCCTTGTGGAGCCGGACTTTTCGGAATATGATGAATCGTTGTTCTCAAGCGTCATTTTCGTGGAGGAGCGGTGACGATGAAGCTGAGCAAAGGGATTTTGAGGCGAAGGGTCTGCATTCCGGTGCTGCTTTGCTCCATCCTTTTCCTGGGGGGCGGGTGCGGCGGTTCCGACGACGACGCGGCCTTCTCCATGCGGGAGGCCGCGCGCTACGCCCGGGAGCTTCTCGGGGCCTACGCGTCGCCCTCCGTCTCGGTGGCGCTCGTGGAGGACGGATCGATCGTGTGGGCCCGGGCGTTCGGCACGATCGACAGGCGGAGCGGCGCGGTTCCGACCCCCGAGACGTTGTTCGGCATTGGTTCGACGAGCAAGGTGATCGCCACGACCGCGGCGATGATTCTCGTCGACCGGGGGCTTGTCTCGCTCGACGTGCCCCTTGCGGCGTACGTGAGCGGTTTTTCGATGCAGTCCCCCGAGGCGGCGGACGTCACCGTCCGGATGCTGCTGAACCATTCGTCGGGCTTTCCGGGCACCGACTACAGAAAGTCCGTGCTGACGACCCGCTGGGACCGGTACGCGGACGGCGTTCTCGAAACGCTGCGGTCGAGCCACCTCAAGCACGCTCCCGGTGCGATGAACATCTATTGCAACGACGGATTCACTCTCGTGGAAAAGCTCGTGTCCTCCGTGACCGGAAAGGATTACGCCACGTTCGTGCAGGAGGAGATCTTCACCCCCCTCGGCATGACCCACAGCCGCTATCCGACGGCCCCCTTCGCCGGAGGAAGCTACGCGCCGGATTTCTACAGCGACGGTTCGCCGAAGCCCCAGGAGTACAACAACACCTTCGCGAGCGGCGGCCTTTACACGACGCCCTCCGATCTCTGCCGTTTTCTGGCGATGTTCGCGGGCGGCGGGGAACTCCAGGGCGCAAGGGTGCTCTCGGAGGCCTCCGTCCGGGCCATGGGGGAGGAGCAGACGGTGGGAAAGTTCCGGATCGGCGTGACGAAGGGCGCTCGCTACGGGCTCGGCTGGGACACCGTGGGGCAGCCCGGCATCGAACTCGCGGAGCGGACGGCCTGGGCGAAGAACGGCGAGACGGGGGTCTACGGCTCCTGCGTGATCGTGATTCCGGATCTGAAGCTCGGCGTGGCCGTCACGGGAGTCTCGGGCATCAAGTCCAACCAGGCGACGGCCCTCGCGGAGCGCGTGCTCCTGGCGGCGCTTGTCGAGCGCGGTCTTCTCTCCGAAATGCCCGCGACGCTGTCCGAGGCGCCGAAGATGCGGGCACCGGCCCCGGATCTCGCGGCGTACCTTCCGGGCTTCTATGCCTCGACGGGAGGACTTCTGCGGATGGAGCAGGACGCGTCGGGAAGGCTCTCGATCCTCGCTCGGTCCGATGGAGCCTGGACGCCCTATCTCCAGGGTCTCGCGTACCGGGCGAACGGGTATTTCTCCTCCGACGACGATCCGAACACGGAGTTTGCCTTCGCCGAAGGACGAGGCATGAGATACGCGGTGAACCGGGGGGCGAGTGTCTCGCGGTTGTACCAGGACGAGGCGCCGATGGTGCAGAAGATCGAGCCCGGGGCGCCCCTGAGCGCGGCCTGGACGGGCCGCCTCTCCCGGACGTGGCTCCTCGTCAACATGCCGCACACTTTCTACACTCTCGATGCGAGCTGGTATCCGTGTCTTACCCTCGAAGCCCTGCCGGAGCTGCCGGGAGCGCTCTTCGTGAAACCCCAGTCGAAGGAGCAGTACTTTCTCGTGCGGCCCGAAAGCGACACCTTCGCCGCCATGGGCGTCACGATTCCGGGAGGAGGCGGGCGCGACCAGAACGAACTCGTCGTCACGGAGGTCGGCGGCGAGGAGTGGATGCGCTTCGGGAGCTGTCGGTTCCGCCCCCTCGAAACCGTTCCGGTGCTGTCCGCCGACATCGCCCGGGACGTGACGGTCGGGGCGTCCGGCGATGGCGAGTGGCTGCGCCTCGATCCCGCAAGCACCGGAGCGACGTTGACCGTCACGCCCCGGGCGGGAGAGGGGCGCTGGATGCTCTTCGACACGGCCTTCGTGTGCGTCGCGGACAGCGACGCCCGGGGAACGGGGCCGTTTCCGGCGGCTCCCCGGGGAGGCTACCTGCATTTGATGGGAGATTCGGGGGCGCGCTTCGCGGTGATCCTCGCCGCGCCGGAGGAGTGATCCGGAGGTGGTTGGTGCGTGTCAGTGCGTGCCGTCTCCGGCCTCCGCCGAGATCCCGAAAAACAGACAGTAGAGTGCCGGCACGAGCAGCAGCGTCAGGAACGT
>DIMS01000129.1 GCA_002425685.1 Synergistaceae bacterium UBA5560
GAGGGAAGGCAGGAAAGGGCGGCCGATTTCTGGCCGCCCTTTCCTGCCTTCCCTCTTTCTTGCGCCCGGATCTCTTCGCCACCTTCAGCAGTGGTCTCCGGGACGGTTGGACATATTTGAGGGAGAAGACACCTTGTTCCTGATATGGATCACGAGGCGGAACAGCATGCCGCGGGAGAAGCGGCCAGTTCCTTATCGAGGCGCCGTGCAAGGGTTGTCAGAATCCATGTTAAGGGAAGCGCCTCTCCCGGGGAGGAAATCCCGCGGGCCTGCCGTACGGGAAGGCCGGACAGCGTGGTGACGGTGCCCTCCCGTTCTGTCCAATGTGCAAGGGGAAGTACGTGGGTCGCCTCGGCGAGGCCGGCGCTGTCGTGTGTCACTGCAAGTGCGAGGAGATCTGTCTTCGCGAGTTCCTTTGGTGAGAGTCCCACTTCGTCGGGAGTTGTTCCGACGAGCAGGAGTCGTTTCATCTCACCGCTGACGATGGCTGCCTTGATCTCCGCCACGGAGATGGCACCGGGAGCGTACGTCAGAGCGGCGTGGACGTTCGTCGTTTCGTTGAGGAAAAGGTGCCGTTTCTGCTCCAGTTTATGCAGCAGTGCGAGAAGGTCTGCGAGGCATGCCTCGGTTCCGTAGGTGTCCTCTCCGATGAGGGTGACCAGGGATTTGCTTTCGGCAAGAGTACGGGCCGCGTGCTCGAGAGTCTCCACCGACACTCCCGTGAGCGTGGCGGTTTTTCCCGGTGTGGCGTCGTCGAGATCGCTTCCCGGTGTTTCACCTTTCGCGACGAGGAGTGCCCGAAGAAGTCCCTTGAAAAGCGTATCCGTTCGTTTTTCTTTCGGCACCATTCGAAGAGCCTCGCCTTTGAGGAGGGTGTTTTCACCGTTCCCCACCACGAGAACACGGGCGTTCCGTTTTCTCTGGGCAAGGCGGATCCAGGAGGTGAAAACGGGATGGGTGGATTCCGTGTCGGTCTCGACGAGAAGATACGTGTCCGCGTTTCGGACCTCGTCGTAGGATGCGAGGGGGGATGCGCCAGGAATGGCCTTGGCTTGTGTCTGTGCCGAACGAAGCGCATCGGCGCCGACAACACCGAGGACGGTTCCGGGAAGAGCTTCCGCGGCAAAGTGATCGAGAAGACGGTATTCCTCGTTGGAAAGATCGCCCCCGACGAGGATCGCCGTTTTTTCTCCGGCTTCCGCACCTTTGCGAAGCCGGGATGCCAGGTCCTCCAGAATCGTTCCCCACTGTACAGGAGCTCCCTGAAGCATGGGTTCTTCGACACGGTTCGTCCAGTGGCGTTCGAGATCGAAACGCCCCTGGGCACAACTGTTCCCGAAAGTGTGGGAAAGCGGGTTGTCCAGATCGGTGGTGACGCGAACGACCCTGCTCTGTGCCGCGTCGAGGTTCAGCGTGATGTCGCACGCCACGGGGCAGGCGCCGCAGGCGGTGGGGACGAGCCGAGGCTTTTCCGAGTGCGGTTTTCTGGGAGCTCGTTTTTCGAGCAGCGCACCCACGGGGCAGAGCTGGACGCAGAGCCCGCAGGATGTGCAGGCCGAAGTGTCCACGTTTTTCCAGTATTCCGTGTCGATGCTTCCTTCGAAGCCTCGGCGGGTAAAGTCGATGGCGTGGAAACCAGCGATTTCGTCGCAGGTGCGGACGCAACGTCCGCAGAGAATGCACTTGTCCATGTTGCGCACGTAGTAGGTGTTGACCTCTTCTTCCTTGGAGACGTGCTCCCCGGCGACGCGATCCGGCTGGACTTCGTAGTCGATGCCGTATTTCCGGAGCTTGCACTCGAAGAGATCGGGGCAGCCGCATTCCATGCAGCGGGCAGCGTCACGGAGGAGTTGTTCCTCCGTGAGACCGTGATTGTACTCTTCATAGGGGGCCTGGAGACGGACCGCCGCCTCGTCATGACGGGCGTGTCCCTGGGTTGTCCTTTCCACGTGGGTGAAATCCGCCGCCGTCAGATCCGTTCTGACCACGTCGTATTCGAAGGGGCGCTTCGCCTTGCCCGTGGTGAGAGAGGCGTGCACCGATTCCGCTGCCCAGTGGCCGTTGCCTATGGCGGCAATGGCGATGTCCGGACCGTGCTGCAGGTCGCCGCAGACGAAGACCCCTGGAAGGGCCGTAGCGTAATCCTCGTTGGAGGTGATGCTCCTGCCGTCGTGGATGTTTTTCGGCAGGGGCTTGAGATCCGGAGCCTGGCCGATGGCGGCGATGACCGTATCCACCTCCAGGTTGAAGACTTCGCCGGTGGGAACGGGGCGTCTTCGCCCCGATGCATCGGGCTCTCCGAGGGTCATGCGCTCGCAGAGGAGGCGTTCCACTCTGCCGGCTCCCTCCACGGCTGTGGGGGCCGCGAGGAAGAGAAATTCCACGCCTTCTTCCATGGCTTCCGCGATCTCCACCTTCTCCGCAGGCATTTCGTCCCTGGTCCGTCGGTAGACCACATAGACCTTGTCCGCTCCGGAGCGTTTCGCACAGCGGGAGGCATCCATGGCGGTGTTACCGCCGCCCACCACGGCTACCCGCTTGCCCACCTGGACGGGGTTCCCCGTGTTGACGGAGTAGAGGAAATCGATGCCGCCGAGTACGCCCGGCAGTTCTTCTCCGGGGCAGCGCAGGGGCGAGGAGCGCCAGCATCCCATGGCGAGGACCACCGCGTCGTGTTCGTCCCGAAGCTGTTCCAGGGTGACGTCCTTGCCGAGCGCCGTCTCGGTTCTTGCCTCGACGCCGTGAGCGAGAATCCAGTTGATTTCCGCCTGCAGTATCTCCTGGGGCAGGCGATAGTCGGGGATGCCGTAGCGCATCATTCCCCCGAGAAGCGGTTCCTTGTCGAAGATGGTCACCGCATATCCCTTGAGGCGCAGGAAATAGGCTGCGGAAAGCCCGGCAGGCCCGCCGCCCACGACGGCCACGGAACGTCCGTTCTCCTCGATGGAGGGTATGTCGCCGAGATCTCCCTCGGCGAGGCAGGAGTCCGCCACGAAACGCTTGATCTCACGGATGGAGACGGGTGCCTCGTCGACGAGGTTCCGTCGGCATTTCTCCTGGCAGGGAGCGGGGCAAACCCGGCCGATGGAGGCAGGGAGCGTGACGTTTCGGTGAAGGACTTCCATGGATTCCGCGTATTTTCCCTGGGCGGCGAGGTTGACGTAGGCCTGGACATCGCCTCTTGCGGGACAGGCGAGCGCGCAGGGGGGGCGACAGTCTCCCACGTGATCCGAAAGGAGAAGTTCCAGCCCGAGCTTGCGCGCTTTGCGGACCCGGTCCGTGTCGGTCCGGACGACCATGTTGGGGGTAATGGTGGTTGCGCAGGCCCGAGAAAGCGCCCGTGCACCCTGGATATCCACGAGGCAGATGGAGCAGCCGCCGTGGAGGGAGAGATGAGGATCGTAACAGAGCGCGGGAATCTCGATGCCGCACTCCGCGCAGAGATCCAAAAGACGCTGCCCCGGTTTCCCGTAGACGTCGCGTCCGTTGAGGATGACTTTCACAGTTCGTTCGCTCATGACTGCACGAACCTCCTTATTCCACGGTAATGGCTTTGACGGGACAGACGTTGATGCACTGACCGCACCGGACGCAGGTCTCGTCGTCGATCACATGGGGCTGCTTTACCGAACCGCTGATGGCCTTTACGGGACAGACGCGGGCACATTTGGTGCATCCGATGCATGTGGCGGGGTTGATGGTGTAGTGGATGAGGGACGTGCAGGCTTTGGCGGGGCACTTCCTGTCGAGGATGTGCGCCTCGTATTCGGCTCGGAAATATTTCAGCGTGGTGAGGACCGGGTTCGGCGCGGTCTGGCCGAGCCCGCAGAGGGAACCGTCCTTGATCTGGGCGCAGAGTTCCTCCAGCAGGTCCAGATCTTCCATTTTCCCCTCACCTTTGCTGATGCGTTCCAGAATCTCGAGCATGCGTTTCGTGCCGATACGGCAGAAGGGGCACTTGCCACAGGATTCCCGCTGGGTGAAGGAGAGAAAGAATTTCGCCACGTCCACCACGCAGGTCGATTCGTCCATGACGATCATGCCGCCGGAGCCCATGATGGCTCCCGTCGCATTGATGGATTCGTAATCGACCGGTGTATCGAGCAGTGTCGCGGGTATGCATCCTCCGGAGGGGCCTCCCATCTGTACGGCCTTGAAGGCTTTTCCTCCGGGAATGCCGCCTCCCACGTCGAAGATGACCTCCCGGAGCGGCATGCCCATGGGAACTTCAACCAAGCCGCCCTTGGCGATCTTTCCGGCCAGGGCGAAGACCTTTGTCCCGCGGCTCTTGCCGATGCCGTGGCGATTGAAGGCTCCAGCTCCGTTCTGGATGATCCAGGCGACGTTCGCGAGCGTCTCCACGTTGTTGATGTTCGTCGGTTTCCCCCAGACGCCGCTCTGGGCGGGGAAGGGAGGCCTCGGGCGCGGTGTGCCGCGCTTTCCCTCGATGGAGGCGATGAGGGCCGTTTCCTCGCCGCAGACGAAGGCTCCCGCGCCTTCCTTGATGTACATGTCGAAAGAGAAGTCTTTCCCGAGGATACGCTCGCCGAGGAAGCCCCGCTCCCGAGCCTGCTTGAGGGCGATGTTCAGATGCTTGATCGCCAGAGGATATTCGGCGCGACAGTAGATGATTCCGTGGGTTGCTCCGATGGCGTAGGCGCAGATGGCCATCCCCTCGAGAACGCTGTGTGGATCGCTTTCCAGCACCGACCGGTCCATGAAGGCGCCGGGGTCTCCCTCGTCGGCGTTGCAGACCACGTATGCCTCGCCGGGCTTGGCCAGTACGTTGTCCCGCATGATTCTCCATTTTTTCCAGGAGGGAAAACCCGCGCCTCCCCGTCCCCTGAGTCCCGATTTCTTCAGCTCTTCGATAATCGAATCCGGAGTCATGGTGCT
Organism: Synergistaceae bacterium UBA5560; assembly: GCA_002425685.1. Taxonomy (GTDB): domain Bacteria; phylum Synergistota; class Synergistia; order Synergistales; family Aminiphilaceae; genus Aminiphilus. Next base: position 4,897 of record DIMS01000129.1, read on the forward strand.
AAGGGCTTTGAGAAGGCCGAAATAGCCGCCGATACCCACATATTCTTCGATCCGCTCGGGATCTATAAGCCCGCAATCCCGCAAGACCAATTTTTCCTGGCCTTTGAAAAAAGCCAGCTCTTTCCAGGTGGGTAAAAATGGATAGGCCTGGCCGAAATTGAGAGAATGGGTCCTGAAGTCCCAGGATTCGATTTTAGCCTCCGCCAGCTTTGCCAGCTTGTCGAAAGCTTCATCATCGGCCATGCCCCGCAGTAAAGTTTGGGCTCTGGAGGCCCTTACCTCGGAGAACATGAGTACCGGCTTGCCCGGACGGTAGGCCATGACCATGGGCTCGGCGGCGCAGAAACCAAAGCAACCTACCTGTCGTATCCGCAGATCGAGCTTCTCCGCCGTGGCCTTATCTTGCAGGGCTTGAAAAACCTCGTCGGCTCCGTTGCCTATGCCGCAGGTTCCCAATCCGACGGAGATCCAAGGTTTCCCGTTGAATAAATGGGATAATCCTTCTTTTCTCAGGGTTCCGAGATCGGTCTGGGTTTTCATTCGACGCCTCCCTTTTTCATTTTTTCGAGGAGGGAGACGAGCTTCCCGATGGTCATGCGGGATTTCACGACGCCATCTATCATTACCACCGGCGCCAGGGCGCACTGGCCGAAGCAGGCTACGGTGCGGATTGAAGCGAAACCGTCGAGGCTCGTAGCCGAGTTTTCCTCTTCCTCTTTGAATTCCTTGATTCCCATTCTCGAAAGAGCTTCGTTGAGGAGGGCGAGCGATCCCCTGGTGTGACAGGCCGTGCCTCTGCAGACGACGATGGAGTGCCTGCCCTGGGGCTTCAAATTGAAAAATGAGTAAAACGTCGCCATGGAATATACCTGGGAGAGAGGCAATCCCATCAATGACGAGATGCTCCTCATTGAGGATTCGGATAGATAGTGTTTGGGATCCTCCTCCTGTACGTT
>DIMS01000021.1 GCA_002425685.1 Synergistaceae bacterium UBA5560
TCGACGATGCGCCATTCCTCGCCGTTCACCTCGGAGATGCTGCCGCAGTCCGCCTCGGGGATGAACTGGAGCGCCATGTGGAGCAGCTCCGGAAGAAACGTCTCCTCTCCGGAGGTGGCTTCGGAGGTAAGGCGTCCCGCCACGCCGAGGATATGCTCCAGTTCGTCGTTCAGGATCCGGGTTTCTCCGTAGAGGGCGCGGGCCTGCTGCAGCGCCGCCTCTCGCTCCTCCATGGTCGCGCCGAGCTTGGCCGCCATGCTGCGGAAGGTGTCGAGCAGCTCCTGAATTTCCGTCACGGAAGAGGACTTCAGGTTTTGGTCGGGTTCGAACTCTCCCGGATTCGCCGCAAGAGCTGCCATATTCCGCGCAAGCCGTTCGAAGGGGGTCGTGAGAGTGTCCACGATCCTGCCGAAGGCGATGGAGAGTCCTCCTACCCCTGCAAGAAGAAGAAAGAGAATTCCCAGAAGAAACGCCCCGAAGAGTTTGCCCAGAAGAGTGAAATCGAGGGAGAGAAGCAGCAGTTTCGGCTCCTCCACGACAACGTTGTCCTCTCCGGGAGGGCGGACATAGAGGAGCAGGCGCCTCTTCAGGAGCCCGTCCCGGAGAAGAAGGCGCTCTTTCCCTCCCCGTCCCGCCTCCCGGATGAGAGCCCAATCCTCCGAGGCTGTCAGGGCGGGGTCTCCCGTTTCGAGCCTTCTCGTGGCGAGGCTGGCGAAGGCGAGAGAATTCACGAAGGGGAATCCCAGCATGCCTCGGATCTTCTCCAGGTATTTGTCCATGTGTTTCCGCGGCACGGAGACGCTCACCTCGAGAATAGTACCGTCTCGCAGTTTCCAGTAGGCGTATTTATTGTAGTCGTCGGTCATGATGGCTGAGGTGGCCCGTTGAAGCCGCACCTCTCCGGGAACCATGGTGCGGAGCGTTCTCCAGAGCCGTGTAAATTGAGAAAGATCGAGCCCGAGGTCGGGAGAATGGTTGGTGCGCGCTACCCGCCCCTTGGGGTCGATGAGGTAGTAGCGGAAGGTTTCGGGGTCGAAGGGGGATGTGCCGGAGGCGCGGACGAAGCGCCGCATCAGGGAGGCGAGTTCCTCGTCGGAAGCTTCCGAAGGAAGCCGCCCCTCCTCTGCGTAATGCATCTTGAGATCCTCCAGAAAGCGGAGGAGAAGCGCATCGCCGTTCTCCTCGAGGAGATCGAACATGTCCTTGTACTCCGCGACCTGGCGGGACGCCAGAGTGGCCAGGTGTTCCTCGAAAAAGGCCATGCCTTTCGCGGTTACCATCCATCCTCCCCAGAGGAGTATGCCCAGGAAGAAAACCAGCATGAGTGCTCCCACTACGGAAAGGGTACGGAAGAAATGTTGCCTCAGCGATTTCGGCGTCATCGGCGCACCTGCCACGAAAGAGTGAAATTCGGATCTCTTTTAGAGCATACCATAAAGGCGACATAGGGAAAGCGTTTCGAAAAGGCCGGGCATGGTCGAGCAACGAAAAGGGAAAAAGACCGCAGAGTTCCCCTTTCCAGTCAGGAGGCTTTGCGCTAGAGTGGCCTCATGTTGCGGGCCGGAGTTCCCTTTTTCCGGAGACGAATTGCCGGCAGTGGAAAAAGGACGATTCCCTTCTCTGCCTCATTCTTTTGAGGTGAAAGGGCGCGAAAGTGTTTTTTGGAAACCCCGGGAGGAGCTATGCATCGTGGAACCCGTCGAAGCGGGTGGGATCTATCGGAAAAAGAAAGTGAGGGAGTTCTGATGAAATCGAAAGGAGTGCTGATTCCATTGACCTTGTGCCTTATGCTGTTGCCCGCCGCCGCCCCGGGAGCTCCGGGGACGGGTGCTCTTCCCTCCAGGGACGAGATGGATGCCCGCTGGACCTGGGACCTCTCGGTACTCTACACCGACGATGCCGCCTGGGAGCGGGATTTTGAGACCCTTGAGCAACGGCTTCCCGAGATGGAGGCCCTCCAGGGAAAAGTGGGAGCGAGCGCGGCGGATCTCCTGACGGCGCTGCGTCTCCAGGACGAACTGGGGCAGACCATGAGCCGTCTTTACGTGTATGCCCACATGAAGAGCCACGAGGACACGGCGAATCCGACCTACCAGGGGTTTGCCGAGCGGGCGGTCTCTCTTGCGATCAAGGCGGGAAGCGCCGGATCCTTCGTGGAGCCCGAGATCCTGGCGATTCCCGAGGAGACGCTCGCCGACTTCCTTTCGGAGGAGAAGGGGCTTGGGGAATACCGTTTCGCCCTTGCCCGGATCACCCGCATGCGGGAGCACGTGCTTCCCGCGGAGCAGGAACTTCTCCTTGCCCGCTCGGGGGGCATGGCTCAGACGGCGGAGACGGTGTTCTCCATGCTCACCAACGCGGATCTCACCTTCCCCACCATCCGCGATGAGGATGGCAACGAGGTGGAACTCTCGGAGGAGAGGTACGGCAAGTACATCTATTCCCAAAACCGTCAGGTCCGCAGAGATGCCTTTCTGGGGCTCTTCACCACCTATGGGAAAGTGAGGAACACGCTCGCGGCGACGCTCTCGGGGAGCGTCCGGAAAAACCTCTTCTACACCCAGGTCCGCAAGTATCCCTCCTGCCTGGACGCCACGCTCTTTCCCAATGCCATCCCTGTCGAGGTCTACGAGAACGCCGTGAAGACCGTGAACGCGCACCTTGAGCCGCTGCACCGCTACATGCGGCTCAAGAAACGCGCCCTCGGCCTGGAGGAGCTGCACATGTACGACCTTTACGTTCCTCTCGTGGAGGAAACGCAGAAGGACATCCCCTACGAGGAGGCCCTGGAGACCGTTCGGAAGGCCCTGGCTCCCCTGGGGAAGGAATATCTGGCGGAACTGGACACGGCCTTCGCGAACCGCTGGATCGATGTCTACGAGAACCGGGGGAAACGGAGCGGCGCCTACTCCTGGGGAACCTACGGAGTGCATCCTTTCGTGCTCCTGAACTACAAGGGAACGTTGCGGGACACCTTCACCATCGCCCACGAGATGGGGCATGCCCTTCATTCCACCTTCACGGACCGAAGCCAGCCCTTCGCCTATTCGGGGCACGCCATCTTCACCGCCGAGGTGGCCTCCACGACGAACGAGGCGCTTCTCCTGGACCATCTCATCCGCACCTCCACGGATCCCCAGGAGAAGCTTTCCCTTTTGAACTATGCGTTGGAGCAGGTGCGCACCACCGTGTACCGCCAGCTCCTCTTCGCCGAGTTCGAACTGGAGATCCACCGGCGGGCCGAACGGGGAGAGCCCCTCACGCCGGACGTGCTCGCCTCGGTCTGGCGGGAACTCAATCTGCGGTACTACGGGCCGGATGTGGTGGTGGATCCCGAGCTGGATGTGGAATGGGCGCGAATTCCCCATTTCTACAGCGCTTTCTATGTGTACCAGTATGCCACGGGGCTCGCCGCCTCCACGGCGCTGTCGCGGCAGATCCTCTCCGAGGGTGCTCCTGCGGTGACCCGCTACCTGGAATTCCTCAAGTCCGGGAGTTCCGACTATCCCATTGAGCTGCTCCGTAAAGCCGGAGTGGACATGTCCGCCCCGGCGCCTCTGGAAGCGACTTTCGCGCTCTTCGCGGAACGGCTGGATGAACTGGAGCATCTTCTGGACGAGCTGGAACCCGCGAAATAGACATCAGCCCCGAAGGACGGCGGTTCCCCGGAACATCTTCTGATTCGGGAGACCGGCCGTCCCTCGGGAAAACGCGAGGACAGCTCTGTCGGCTGAAACGGAAGACAGGAAGGAAAAGGAGAGAGGTGGGTCGCGTGAAATTCCTGCGGTTCGGTTCTCCCAAACGGGTCTTTTTGGAACTTCTCGCACTGCTGCGGCGGGAGTGGGCAACGTTTCTCCTCATTTCCCTCGGATCCGGCGTCGTGGCCTTCGGCATCATGGCGCTCACGCTCCCCTATCGTTTCCCCGATTCGGGGGTGACGGGGCTGGCCGTGTTGGGAACTTATGTCTGGAACATCTCTCCCGCATGGATTGTCGCGGTGGTCAACGTGGGACTTCTGATCTGGGGATGGCGGGAGCTGTCCCCCCGCTTCGTGGGATGGACCGCCTACGGCGTACTGCTTCTCACGGTGCTTCTCAAGGTCTTCGACGGTTTNNNNATCGTCACGGCCCTGCGAAAGCGCTACGGCGTAGAGGTGGGCATGTTCACCTTCTACATCAACATCGGTATTCTCGCGCTCTCGTCCTTCGTCGTGGGCATCGAGGGGGCCGTGTTCGGCCTGGTGAGCGTTTACACCAACGGTCTCGTGATGGACAACGTGCTTCGCTCCTTCGACCGGAGGCGACAGGTTTTCGTCATCACCAACATCCCGGACGAGGTGTCGCGCTTCGTGCTGCACGAGCTGCACCGGGGCGTCACCCGCCTGGAAGGGCGGGGTGGATTTTCGGGCCAGCCGCGCCCGGTGCTCCTCTGCGTTCTCTCGCCGAGACAGACCATGGAGCTGAAACGTTTTCTCGCGGAGCACGATCATCGTTCCTTCACCATCGTCTCCGACGCGTCTGAGGTGGTGGGGCGGGGGTTCAAGTCCTGGAAGGGGCTCTAGCGTCGGAGCCTGATTTCTGGCTGAGAGACACGAGGCGGAACGGGATTCCCGTCTCTCGTGCGACGTTGATGCGTTGTGGAGCCGTGTCGCACCGATTTTCTCCGATGCGCACGGAAGAGTGATTGTCGAAGGGGCATGCCTTTGAGGTCGGGGAACTCTTTGTTCCCCGCAATGCGGAACCTGCCCCGGACTGGTTATTGAAGAAGGGGAGACGACATGGCCGGCGAACCGATTCGACTTGGAGAACGAACCTGGGTGCTTCCAGGTTCGGTGAACATCGGGCTTTTCGAGGACGAAGGAAAAGCGGTGCTGCTCGACAGCGGCGGTGACGATTCGGCGGGGAGGAAGCTCCTCCGGGTTGTGGAGGAGCGGGGGTTGTCTCTTTCGCTTGTGGCCAATTCCCACTCCCATGCGGATCACGTCGGGGGGAATGCCCTGTTGCAGAAGCGTACGGGGTGCGGCGTGGCCGCGAGCCCCCTGGAGGGAGCGCTCATCGAACAGCCGGCGTTGGAGCCGTTCTATCTCTGGTCCGGCGCGCCCCCGCGGGCGCTGCAGACTAAGTTTCTCCAGGCACAGCCGTCCCGGGTGACTCTGGAGGCCCTGCCCGGAACCCGTCTGGGGGAAACCCCCCTCGACGTGCTTGACTTGCGGGGGCACGCCCTGGGAATGGTGGGGTTCCGCACTCCCGACGACGTGCTTTTCGTGGCGGACACACTTTTTTCCGAGGATATCCTGGGCAAGTACAAGGTTTCCTATTGTGCCGACGTGGGGGCGGCGCTCGAGACTCTCGAACGCCTGGAGACTCTGGAGGCTGCCTGGTTCGTTCCCTGTCACGCCGCTCCAAGCGAGGATATCCGCGGGCTCGTGGCGGCGAACCGGAGGGCTTTTGAAACCGTGTCGGCGCTTCTGGCCGAGGCGGCCAGGGAACCGGCAATCCGGGAGGAACTCTTCGCCCGGGTTCTGGAGCGGTTGGATGTGGCGCTGGACTTCGTTCAGTACGGCCTGCTATTCGCCACCCTGTCGGCCCACCTCACTTTCCTTCACGAGAAGGGAGTTCTCCGTCCGGAGTTCTCCGGAGGACGGCTTTTCTGGGAACGCTGCACCTAGGCAAGGATTTCCGACGGGTAAACGGCAGGGCGCCGCCTCTCTCGTATGCACGAAAGAGACGGCGCCCTTTCTTTTCGCGAAGCGACGGCATGCGTCTCCAGAGCGGAAAGCCGAGTGCTCCTCCGGACGTGGAGGTGACTCAGGGAAACATCGAGAGGATTGTCTCCACCTCTTCGGCGATGTCCCACCCCTCGTCGGAAGGGAAGATATCCCTCATCTCCTCGGTCCAGCCGAAGGGAAGAAGTGCCAGCACCTTGCCCGGGAGATACACCACCAGTTCCGCCGCGTCTTCCTGGGCTCTTGACAGCGCCTCTTCTCCGCAGCGAGCGGCGAGAACGCCACCAATCCCATCCTCCCGGAGTTTCTCCATTCCTTCCCGGATCGCCTGTCCCGCGAGGGCACGCAGGTCCAGCACGTTTCGCCTTCGCCAGACGGCACGTTCCGTCAGTTCGGCCAAATGGGGTGCCACGAGCGATGCCAGCAGGGCGAAGAGTTCCGACGTCTCCGCCGAACGAAGGGGAAAATCTGTGAGGGGAGGAATTCCAAGCGCTCCCACCAGAAGACTCCCTCTCCGGAGAGGGACGACGAGGATCTCGCCCGCTTCTGCATCCTTCCAGACCCTGGGTTCTTCGGATTCTTCGGCGAGGGAGAGGAGTTTCGCCGACGCGGGGACCGGGTTTCCCGCGAGGGCGAGGCGGATATCCTCCGTCCGGAGGACGTTGCGCAGGATCCGGAGAAGACTCTCCAGGAAAAGATCCGCATCGCGGATGCGATGGATCGTGTTCGCCAGCTCCCGGAGCAGTCTGGAAAGGTGCATCCACCGTTCAGCGGCTTCCTTTTGGGCAAGGGTTCGCTCGAGAAGGAAGAGGCGTTCCAGCCCCACGGCGATGGTGGAGGCGAGAATCTCCACCGTGTCCGGGTCTCCGTAGTGCTCTCCCGTCACGCTGGGGGAAAGCCCCGCCATGCCGAGAAGNNTCTCCTCCGCCGCGAGAGGTACCGCATTCTGGACGAGGAGACGACCGTCCCGTCGCACGCCTCCCTGGGCGTCCCGGAGCGAATGGAGCACGTACCCGGAGGATTCGGGCTGCCACGTCACGAGGGTCAGGGAGGACGCCTGGGTCATCTCTCCCAGCACGTCCGTGGCGGCGGCGAGGAACTGCTCCCGGTCCTGGAGGGCGAGCAGGTGAAGACTTGCCTCGTGGAGCCCCCGGACGGCAAAGACCTTTTCGGAGATCGCTTCGAGGCGTCCCGCGTTCTCCACCTGGAGGGCGTTCATCTCCAGTGCCTTGGAGGCCACGTGGGCAAAGAGGGAGAGGAAGTGGAGCACTTCCTGTTCGGGAGGCGATGCCCAGGAGAGAAAACAGAAAAGAGTGGTCTTTCCACCCGAGAGGGGGAGGACCACGTGGATCCGTTCCTGCCGGAGCAGAAGAAGGTTGGAGGCGCCAAGGGCCTTCGCGTGTTCCCCGTCAACGGGAATCGGGGCGGGGGAGGTGCGTCGGCTTTTGAAAATGCCCTCTCTGCGGGGGAGAATGTCGCGAGCGCCGAGAAGAGGTCTCCAGGAGTGTCCTTCGTCGAGGATCACCTGCACGGAGCCGGCGAAAACTCCTTCGGAGAGCACGTCCCCGAGGAAGGTCGCGAAATACTCCACGGGAAGGGGCTCGAAGATGGAGGAGAATGCCGCTTCCGTGACGAGCAGGTGGTAGGAGAGACGGGAGAGGCGCATTTCCAGGTCGGACACGGCCAGGTGGTCCTGCCACATGGCGAAGAGTCGCACCAGGTAGGGTAGTTCGGCCTCCAGTCCCGGTGGAATCTCGGAGTCCCCGAGCAGCAGGTAGAAAACCCATCTCGCGCTCCGGAGGCAGAGTACCCTGGACCACGGGACGTCGCCGAAGAATTTCACCGTTTCTTCCTGCAGGAGGGCCGAAGAGGAGTGTGCCGCGGGAAAGGTTTCGCAGGGAGGGAAGAGTTTTTCCAGGAGTGCCGCGCCGCCGGAGAAGACCAGTGACGGAGGAGAAAAACGGATAGCCCAGGTGACCACGAGATCCCGTCCTTCTCTGCGGAGGAGCAGGGCCGGTGTCTCCGTCGTATCCAACACCTCTTCGAGAAGAGAGGCGACTCCTCCGTTGAGCAGGAAATGAGTGCGTTCACATGCGTCCCGAATAGGCATGAGCGGGCCTCCTTCCTCAGCCTCGAAGGGCGACGATGCGCCGTTCGTCGGGGTCGAAGAAGAGGGTGAGAGCGGAAGCTCCGTCCCGGATGAGATCCCCGTACCCCTTGAGGCGGAGGTTCACTCCCGGGGATGCCTCGCCCCTCACGCCGAAGGTGGCATCTCCCTTCAGCTTTTGGAAAAGAAGCCGGTAGGACTCCACCCTTTCCCTGAGATCGTCGTATTCTCTGCTCATGTCCACGTAGCGGAGGATACGCTCCTTGGTGGCCTGGTCCAGCTCCTTGCCCGAGGCGGAGCCGCTCCGGATCTGTGCCGTGAGGGAGACGAGAATGTCCTCCACCGTCTCCAGGCGCGCCTGGAATTCCTTGTACTCCCGGTAAAGGGCGTTCCGGGACACCCCGGAGACCTCGATCTTCGTGTCCCCGTACCGCAGGGAGCGGATGTTGCGGGCGTGCACATGGGCTGCGGTGTGGATTTCCGACGAGGCGATGACCCCCTTGCGCCCCTCCACGAGGACGCCCCGTTCGGTGCGGACGACACATCGGAGCAGGTATTCGTTCACTTCGAGAGTTTCGCACTCGATGAAAGCATCCTGGGCGAAGCGAAGTCGGACCTCCTTATGCGCCTTGAGATGCGCTTCCCCCTTCCCCTGCACACCGTAGAGGACGGCGATGCGTCCCTCCCTGCTTTCCACGGAGGCTTTTTCCACGGAGCCGCGGATGTCCACGTCGCCTGCGGCGGAGACGGAGAATCCGTCCCGAATGGTGCCTCGGACGAGAACAGGGCCGTTGAAGTTGATGTTTCCCGTGGAGTAGTCCACATCGCCGGAAATGATGAGAAGCGGAATGACGGAGACCACATCTCCCTTCCACTCCAGCCGCCCGTCGAGCTTTGCCCGGAGGTCGTCACCTTCCCAGGCGAGCCCCTTTCCGAAGCGGAGTCGGGCGGGTTTTCCCTTTCGCTGGGGCACGATCTCCCCCTGGACGTTTCGTCCCGGCATTCCCGGTGTGGGGGGGACGCGACGGGCCACCACGTCGTCCCGGCGTATTTCCTGGACGAGGTCGAGATTGTAGAAATCCACCCGGCCATCGGGATTGTCATCAGGGCGCCCTGATGGCGGAGCGAAGAACATCTGTACGGTTCCGTCCAGGCCGTTTCGGGGAGGAATTCCCCGGGCCAGCGGCTTCCGGAGGACCTCTTCTCCCGAGCGGGAGAGCGCCAGGGCCTCCGTCAGTGCGTCCTCGTCCACGCCGAAGACGATATGTTCCTTCGCAAGGAGTTCCCGCAACCGTTCCTCGTCGCTCCATCCCGGTGGCAGAGAGAGGAGACAGGTCATGCACCCGTCCTCGACGAGAAGTTCGGGAAGCCGCTCCGATTCGGAAGAGGACGGTTCCCGGACGGCGCCGAGAACGAATTCCCCCCGTTGCGCGATGTGCCGGATGAGTTCCTTCAGCGTGATTCGCAATGTTACGTCGAGTTCCTGGATTCTGGAGAGTACCTCCACGGCGGAAAGGGATGTGTCCCGCACGTCGAGGACGAAGGCGCCTCCTCTTTCAAGAAGACGAAAGCGCGGTTCTTCGTGGAGAATCCGTTCCCCATCACTTTCGGTCATGAGCATCCACCTCACTTGATTCCCACCTGGGCGGATCACGCGGACGATTCGGACGGCGTCTTGTGGGACTAACGTAGTATTCGTTCAGTATAGTTCAAAGGCGACAAAAATGAAAAAGGGTCTCGGGATGCGTCTTTGTAGTTATTCCGTCATCAAGAAAGATCTTCCGTGTGGGTCTTCGGTCACGGGCCTGAGGGGATGGGGCAGTTTTACATGTCGTTACCGGGTTCGTTTATCCTGTCGCGTAACGGTGTGGCTTGTCTCTGGATGTCTCATCGTTGGTGTTTTTCTCTTCTCTATGATGCTTCTTTCCCGAAGAGTGAGTTTTCAGGTGCGCCACGTGCCCGGATGTTGAAGGATGATAGAATGATCCTGGAAAAAACGAGTGACCGAGTGATCTCCGGGCGGAAGTCTGTTCGACGCCCGGGAAAACGACGTCGAAGAAAACGTTCCGGAGGAGGAATGCCCCATGGAGAAACGAGATCTGTTCCGGAAGTACACGGGTATCTTCGGCATGCTGGTGCTCTTTGCGGTGGGACTTTTTCTGTTCGGACGCCACGAACAGAAGGAGGAGACTGTCTCTCGGGCGCCGGTGGCGCGCCCCGTGAAGACGCTGGTGCTTTCTGCGCCGGCGGTGCGGGATGTCCGGACCTATCCCGGCAAGATCCTCGCGTCCCAGAGGGTCGATCTTGCCTTTCGTGTCTCCGGTCCTCTCGTGGAGCTGCCCGTCCGGAAGGCCCAGAACGTTGCGAAGGGTGCTCTGCTTGCCCGGCTGGACCCAAGGGATTTCGAGATTCAGCTCCAGAATGTCAAAAGCACTCTCGCGAACGCCCAGGCACAGCTTGCAGCCATGCGGGCTGGTGCGCGCAAGGAAGAGGTTTCCGCCCTGTCGTCCCAGCTTGCGTCGTCCCGGGCGCGCATGGAGGAGGCGGAAGCACAGTACCGTCGTTTCGAGCGGCTGTACAAGGAAGGTGCCATTGCGGCGGCGGAGTTCGACCGCTACAAGACCGCCTACGAGGTCTCCAAGGCCACGGTGAACGAGGCGAGCCAGGAATTGCAGAAGGCGAAGACCGGGGCCCGTCCGGAGGACATTCAGGCCATGGAGGCAACCATCCGCGGTCTCGAATCCTCGGTGAAGGCCGCGGAGAGCGCGCTCTCCGACACGGAACTTCGGGCACCCTTCGACGGAATCGTGGCGGATCGCTACGTGGAGAACTTTCAGAGCATCCAGCGGGATCAGCCTATCCTCGCCCTCCAGGATCTGAAAGACCTTGAGGTGGTCATCTCCGTTCCGGAACAGGATCTTACCCGGGCGAGAAGCGCCGACGCCGTGACAGTTCAGGTGCGCTTTGAAAACATCCCCGGGAAGACCTTTCCCGCCAACTTCAAGGAGGTCGCCACCCAGGCGGATCCCCAGACTCAGACCTACCCCGTGACCTTCCGCATGCCCTATCCGGAGGAGCTTACGGTGCTTCCCGGCATGACCGTGGAAGTTCTCCTGGGGTTCCGGAGCGACGCCGCCGGAGACGGGGGATTCGTGGTTCCCACCGAAGCGGTCGCCGCGGGTGAGGGGACGTCGCATTTTCTCCTGGTCGTGGACGAACCGGCCCTGACGGTACGGCGTGTCCCCGTGGACGTGCTCTCCTTCCGGAAAGAGGATGCGGTGGTGAGCGGCGATCTCGCTCCGGGGAACCGGGTGGTCGTCGCGGGGGTGAGCCTGCTTGCCGAGGGAGAGGCCGTGACGCTCTACGCCCCGGAGGAGACACCGCTCTCCGCCGAGGAATAGGTGGATGCCATGAATATTGCCACAGCGAGCATTCGGAAGAGCACCGTCACATGGTTCATCACCGGTCTCCTGCTCGTGGGAGGGCTTCTGTCCTACACGGGGCTCGGAAAGCTGGAGGATCCGGCCTTCACGATCAAGACCGCCGTGGTGGCCACCCGCTATCCCGGCGCGTCCCCCGAGGAGGTTGAGAACGAGGTGACGGAGGTGGTGGAGAGCGCCATCCAGCAGCTCGGACAGGTGGACATCGTACGCTCCCTCTCCCAGGCCGGAGGTTCCGTGATCTACGTGGACATCAAGGATACCTTCACCGCGAAGGATCTTCCCCAGATCTGGGACGAGCTGCGCCGGAAGGTGAACGACGTGCAGGGCAGTCTTCCTCCCGGGGCGGGACCCTCCCTGGTGAACGACGATTACGGCGATGTCTTCGGCGTGTACTTTGCCCTCACCGGAAAGGGATATTCCCTGCGTGAGCTCGAGAACTTCGCGGATTTCCTCCGCAAGGAACTGCTTCTCGTTCCCGGCGTGGCGAACGTCCGCATCGCGGGAGTGCAGCGGGAGACGGTCTACGTGGAACTTTCCCGGTCCCGCATGACCCAACTCGGAATTCCGCTCCAGACGATCTTTGACACGCTCAAGGCCCAGAACCTCGTGGTGGACGCGGGAAGT
>DIMS01000087.1:0-150 GCA_002425685.1 Synergistaceae bacterium UBA5560
CGAAGGCCTCGACTTCGGCGGCCTTGAGAGCCGTGTCGCTGATGACGACGCCGATCCCTGCGGGAGCGCCGAGCACCAGACCGAAGGCCTTACCCAGAGGCGCACCCAGGGCCTTGTTCAGGCAGTAGCTTGCCCGGGCGGTGTACTGGA
>DIMS01000087.1:281-36482 GCA_002425685.1 Synergistaceae bacterium UBA5560
GAGACGTCCTCGGCGCCGAAGATGATGAGACAGCCGTGACCGCATCCACCCTCGGTGTCCCGGGGCATCTCCGCGGAGACGATCTCCGTGTTCGTCGCCTTCACCGCCTCGTCGGCGGCCATGAGCTGGGGACCTGCGCCGACGCGATCCGAGATGATCCCGATGGAGCGGAAGCGCTTGTCGATGCCCATCTTCTCGTGGAGCGTCGCGTCCACATTGGCGATGACCATGCCGATGGTGTGTCCCATGGCGGTGCCGATGAACTCGGTGATGCCGATGGGCGTGAAGTTCGCCGAGGAGGGCGCCTCCGCCGCAGGGGTGGGAGGAGGCGCGGTCTCGGCCCTGACCTCGGTCTTGTTCTCCGTTCCAAGGCGTTGCAGGACCTGCTCCATGACCTTTTTCATCATCTCCTGTTCGTGCATGGCTCAGTCGCCTCCTAGCTCTCTCGTGGTGACCCCAAGTCGAGCTTGGGCATGAGTTTTTCGGTGTCCATGTGCGGGCGCGGAATGACGTGGACGGACACGACCTCGCCCACTCTCTTCGCCGCCGCGGCTCCGGCATCTACGGCGGCCTTCACGGCCCCCACATCACCCCGGACCATGACAGTCACATAAGCGGACCCGATCTTCTCGTAGCCGATGAGGCGTACGTTCGCCGCCTTGACCATCGCATCGGCCGCCTCGATGGCACCGACCAGGCCGCGGGTCTCGATCATTCCCAAGGCATCTCCGTTCATTTCACGACACCTCCCTGATGTTCCGGGGGCGCAACTTCCCCCTCGGTTCCGAACCCCTTCGCCGATCCCGCTCCGACCCGTTCCGTCGACCGGAGGATCGCACCCCCTCTCCGCCTCGCGCCGTGCGCGAAGACAAAACCCATACCGCAGACAGGGGTGCCGCACCCTGTCCCGGGCCGAAACATCCGATGCCACGTTTCTTCGTCTCATGGAACCTCGTCCGCCCTGAAAGAGGGAAGCGGTCGTGCCGGTGGCGAACGAGTCGAACAGGGTTTCCTCTCCCCCCTTGGTTTTCCGGAGGATCCGAAAAGCCGGGAGAGGAGAAAACCGGAGGAACGGGGCGGCGCGGCTGATTTCGCCGCCCCGAGTCGTCGGGGGTGACCGTACGACTCAATCAAAAAAGGCCCCCGCAATTCGCGGGGGCCTTGCATTCACGAAACCGACAAGCGAAGGAGACGAAAAATCCTCCACTTGAAACCGGTCATACCCGCCCGCGCAGGTGAACAGAACCTTCCCAGCCGCGGGCCGATATCCTGACTTCCGTTCATCCTACTTCCGCACCTTCCCGGAGAGAGGCTCTCCAGTGGTTCTGCGGTTTCGTCCCGGTCACAGTGGCGGGGCCGTTCCGGTTTCGCACCGGATTCCCGAACGGCGGCTGTTTGTCTTTGGGAAAAATCGTACAAACAGAACGCCGTGGCGTCAATGCGTTTTTTTTGCTCAAGTCGTGTGCCTGTTTCAGTTTTGAAGAGAGTCTTTATGACAATTCAAAGAAAACTTTTTTCAAGGACGGGAGGTGTGGTCAAAAAAACAAAAGGCATTTTGCGCATGCCGTCACCGGAGGAAAACGCTCCAGAGATGGTGAAGCCCTACGAGTTCTCGTTTCCTACGAGCCGAACGCGAGCATTTGTCCGAGTTCCTTTTCAAGCGAAACCACCGAGAATTTTGTTTGCTCACGCCAGATACCGGATCTTGAAGCTCGCGGGGGTCATGATCTCCTCTCTCCGAACGAAGCGGATTCGAGGTGTCGCCGCGTCGGGATCCTTGGCCATCAGCTCCGGATAGATGCCCCCCTGGCGTTCGAGCAGGCCCCGGGCAACGGCATCCGCGATGGCTCCGGCGTCGAGATCCGGTGCCTCAGGACAGGGCACGACGGCGATTTCCAGGCGGGGATCGCCGTGTTCGTTCTCGACGCGACGCATCTGGAACTCTCCGGTGACGCGTTCGGAGAGATAGGGCGTTTCCTCGAAGATGGTTTTGATCTTCGTGACGAAGATCTTCGCGCCGAAGAAGGTAAGCCCGTCGTTGCGCCCCGAAACGAGGACGAAGGGCTGCTTGGACGCCGAAGCCGGATCGAATCCCCGCTCCGCCAGCAGTGCGTGAGGGTCCAGGCCGTGTCGCGCCATTGTGTCCATCATCGCCTCGTACTCCAGCACGAACCCTGCGTCGCCCGAGCGGTAGCGCACGAGCGGCACCGCATTGTGACGGGTCATGACCAGTTCGCCCTCCACGGATTCGATGAAGATGTCCGACGGGGAGTACTGGCAGATGGTGGGCATGGTCTCGAAGCCGAACACGTCTCCGAGCAGGTTGCGCTCGGCGAGGAGCCGCTTGATGGCGACGCAGAGGAGGGTTTCCTTGCCGGCGCTTCGGAAATCCGTGGCACCGTAGCCGGAACTCACCGACGTGAGGTCGCCGTAGGTGTAGCCGAGGAGTTCGTTCATGCGGTCCCGGAAGGTCTCGGAATACCCTTCGCCGATGAGGCGGAGCTTAATGCGGAGGTCCTTCACAGGAATGCCTCGGGCGATGGCGGTTTCGATGATGTTCTTGCCCGTGGCTCCGTAAGAGAAGAGGATGGTCTGTTCAAAGTGTGGAGCGAATTCTCCCAGGACTTCCACGCACTCCGCCTCGTCGCGTCCGGGGGTGAGCAGGGTGATGCATCCTGTTTCGATGCCGATGGCCCGGAAGACGTAGGCGAAGAGTGCGCCGCTCAGGTTTCCTCCCATGAGAAGCCCCAGTACCACCAGGGTGGATGTGCGGCTCACGGCATATTTCTGTTCGAGTTCCTCCAGGGTGCGCTGCCAATAGCCCTGTTCGACTTCCCGGAGGATGGGCCAGTAGAGATGTTTGCCCGACGACCCCGAGCTGTGGGCGATCATGTGCTTGCCCTTGAGGGTCCCGTCGAGGCAGCGGTCCGTCAGCGGATAGGCGCGGATGTAATTCGTTTTGTCCATCAGAGGGAGCGTCGCAAAGGTCTCCATATCGGGGATCTCGGGAACGGTGCCGTACTGCTCCTGGAGAAAACGCCGGTAGGCGGGAACCCGCGCCACGGCGGTGGCGTACACATCGAGCGGAAGAGGTTTCATGACAGTCTCACAGTCCTTTCCTGCCGCATGGACATGGGCATGCGGCTTCTCGGTTCGCACCGCCTCGGGCCGTCCGGTTCGGCGTCCTTCGGCGCGTTTCGGTTTTCGGGCGGCAATGGTCTTTGGGGGAGCGTCCGTTCATGGGGTTTCGGTCTCTTCGGTGAGATCGAGCTCGCCCAGGCCCCAGCCCACGCCCTGGGGAACGGTGAGGCGTCCCTCCTCGTAACGGGGTGATTCAGCCACGTTCTTCACGTAGTAGGGCGCCTGGGAAACATGATCTCCCGGCAGGTTTACCTCGGACCTGGAGCTGAAGTGCACGTTGGCGGTCTTTCCCAGGGCGGATTCATGCATGCCTCCGCACCAGACGGACACTCCCGAGGCCGCGCAGAGCACGGCGATCCGGATCGCCTCCAGATACCCTCCCACCCGGGGGGGTTTCACATTGATCACCAGCCGGGACGGTCCGGAGTACTGCTTCCACAGCGCGATGGCCTGGCGGGCGTGCACGGCGTGGAGGATGCTCTCATCCAGGCAGATGGGCGTGGACAGGTGGGCGAGCCGGACGGCGTGGTCGAAGATGTCGTCGTTTCTGCCCGGTTGTTCGATCATCATGAGATCGAAGGCGTCAAGTTCCTTGAGCCGCGCCAGATGTTCCGGGTTCAGCAGGTCGTAGGCGGCGTTGGCGTCCACCTGGAGCCGGAGGGAAGGATAGCGTTTCCGGATGGCCTCCACGATGGCGAGATCCCGTCCGGGCTTCACTTTCACCTTGACTCGGGCGATGTGCATCTCCTCCACGGCTACGGCCACTTTCCGGAGCACGTCCTCCACCGTGGGTTCGAGCCCCACGCTCGTGCCCGCCTCGACATCGCTCTTGGTTCCCCCCCAGAGGCGGAAGACCGGAACGCCCCGCAGCCGTGCCCGGGCATCCCAGTAGGCACCCTCCACACCGGCCTTGGCCATGGCGTGTCCCACGATCCAACGATATCGCCCCAGAAAGGACTCCACTCCCGTCACCGGGGCGAGACCCGGTGCGGCGGCGCCGTCCGCCTCGTCCACGCTCTTTCCCGTGAGAGAGGCGGTGAGGTAGCCCAGCGCAACCTCGACACTGCGGTGGCATTCATAGTCGTACCAGGGTGCGGAGAGGGGGGAGCACTCCCCGATTCCCGTCACGGTGGTGCCGTCCTCGGTGCGGAAGGTGATCGCCGGAAAATGGCGCACCAGAGAATCGAAACGACCGAAGGATGTCTCGAAGGGGATGCGAAGGGTCATGCGGCGCGAGAAAACCCGGATTTTCTCCAGAAAAAGCGGCCCATCGTCGTCGAGGATGCCGAGAAACGCCGGGGTGAGGCTCCGTTCGTCCAGGATCGTCTCCTTTTGCGGGTTCATACGATCAGTCCTTTCCGCTGTCCGTCACGAGGTGTCGTCCGAATTTCGGAATGTCTCAAGGTTTCGCACGCAGCGGAGTCTCTTCGGGCGAGAGGTTGCGTGCGCTCTCTTCCGTGTCGCTTTCCTCTGCGCCGGAGGAGCGGCTCCGTTTGAGGGAGAGCACCATCCCGGCCAGGCAGATGCCGGTGAAGATGGCATAGCAGAGCTTGGTGGCCCGGAGCATGTCGTCGTACTTCTCCGGAGGAATGCCCTTTACTTGCCCCAGCAGGAGGAGCAGCATGCTGCCGCAGAGGATGACGCTGCACTGCATGCCGAGGTTGCGCATGATGGAGTTCGATGCCGCCGCCATACCGCGTTTGTTCACCGGAACGGATTCAAGGATGATGCTCGTGTTCGGCGCGGAGAAGAAGGAAATGCCCGTGCCGATGAGGGCAAGGGCACCGTAGATGACGACGAAGGGCGTCGTGGTGGAGAGCCAGGAAAGGGCGAAGAGTGCCAGGGCGATCATGGCCATGCCCAAGGACGCCACGAGGGAAGGGGCGATGCGGGACGCGATGAAACCCGCCAGGGGTGAGAAGAAGATCTGCATGAGCGGTTGAAAGAGCGTGATTTTTCCCGTTTCCATGGGAGAGAGCCCTCGGTTGCACTGGAGATACAGGGGCAGGAGATACTGGGAACCATAGGTGGCCATGAAGTTCAGGAACACTGCGATGTTCGCCATGGCGAAGACTTTGTTGGACAGAAAGAGGCGCATGTCGTAGATGGGATGCGCGGTGCGTTTCTGGTGTCGCACGAAGAACGCCAGGGTGACGACGCTGAGCAGGAGCAGCAGTTTTCCCGGAGTAGTGGCCTGCTGATTCGCTCCGGTCTGCAGGCTGATGAGCATCACTGCGTAGGTGAGAATCCCGGGGATGTCGAGCCCTCGGGGTTCTTTCCGGGGGCGCTCCGAGTTTGGCACAAAAAGGAAGAGAACCACGAAGGCCAGGGCACAGCTTATGGCCGCGCTGGTGAAAATGCTCCGCCAGCCGAAGAGTTCCGTGAGGACGCCTCCCACGAAATTGCCCACGGAGTTGCCGAAGTAGACCAAGCCGGAGAGGATGCCCAGGGCGGTGGTGCGGTACTCTTTGGGGATCGCCGTGGTGATGATGGGTGTGTTGGAGACCACCAGCAGGGCCGATCCTACCCCCTGTAAGCCCCGGAGCACCAGAAGAGAGGTAAAGTCCCGGGCGAGGAGGGGAACGAGAAGGTTCGACACGGTGAAGAAGGCGCAGCCGAAGAGGAGTGTCCGCTTGGGTCCGTAGGTGTCGGAGAGCTTGCCGAAAGGAACGATGCAGAGGCTTGAACAGAGCAGGTACAACGACGCCAGAAGGCTCAGGTTTGCGGGATTGACGGCGAACTCCGCGCCGATGGTCTTGAGGGCGATGTTCACCGACGAGGAGAGATAGGTGGAGAGAAAGGACGTAAGCCCCGTGGCGAGGATAACGCCGAGAATACGCCCCTTCGTCATTTTTTTGTCTCTGTGAAGAGGTGTGGTGCCTCGCTCTTGACGAAGGCGAGGATTGCCTTGGCAGAATTCTGGTGCAGCAGGATTTTCGTCTCGTCAAGGGTGATGCCGTTCAGGAGCTGCATCTGCAGGGCGTCATGGCCGTCCTTCGTGCTCTCGGGAAAGATTCCCGAATAGACGAAACCGAGCCGGGCCGCTTCTTCGGCGAGGAGGGGAGCACCCGGATCCTCCAGGTCGATGGAGAGCACCGCACAGGCCACCCCCTGCTCAAGAAGGAGTTCCGTGTAGGCCGCCATTTTGTGCCGTGCCGTTGCCCCTCCCCGAGCCCCAAGGACCGCTCGGTTCCACGTGAGATCCCTCGTGGTGGTCACCAGGTCCTCCCCCGGCTCAGCCGTCCCGGAAAGGTCCTCCGAGGGGGACATGTCGAGCCATCCGTAGGAGGTGAGGATCATCTCCCGATAGCGTTCGGGGAGAAACAGCGTTCGGGGTGTCCGGGGGATGCACTGTTTGTAGTTGAGGGCCGTAGTGACCCTCTCTCCGGGCGTCGCGCCCTCGACGAAGACGGCGGGGCTGGAGGCGAGGCGGAGGCCCACAGTGCGGCGCCCCTCCCGTTCACTGATCTTCTGGGTCGCCACGTGATTCGTGACGGAGAGGGAATAGAGGGACGAAAGGCCGCAGCGGGCCGCATCGTCGTGAGCACAGCGGGAAAGAGCCTGGAAAACGCCTCCTCCGCGGCATTCGGGACGGACGAAGGCGGCACCCATTTCGGCGGTGCTATCCCCGGGGTGCTTTCGGATGATGGCGTAGTGGCCGAAGACTGTTCCCGCCTCATCCACGGCGATCCAGGAGCGCATCTGCCCCGAAAGATTCCACGCCAACAACTCCAGAGGATAGTAGATCACGTCCTTGTAGGCGTAGCGATAGATGTCGAAGGCACAGGCGGCGACGGCGAAGGCGTCCTCCTCCGTCCGCACGGTGCGGTAGGAGAGTGCGCCCACGGGAATGGGCGCGGAGGATGTGGCGACGAAGCAGGCGGATTCGGTATCCGCGATGGGAGAGGGAAGGTGTTTGGTCATGGTGAGTTCCTGTCCCTCTTTTTCCACATAGCGCCACTGGATGCTGTCCATGAGACGGCGGATGAGAAACGTGCCCAGTCCCTCCAGGATTCCGCTGGACACATCCTCGGGCCGGAAGGTGGGAAGGCGGTGGAAATCGAAGGGTCTTCCAGGAGCGAGGACCGTGATGTGCAGGGCGTCGAAATCGAAGACGATCCGGACGCGCACGTCCTCTCCCATCTCTCCCGGTTTCGCGGAGGCGAAAAGCTGAAGAAGCCCTTCCTCCACGGCGAGTTCCACGTCGAGGCGGATTTTTTCCGCCACGCCCAGGCTCTCGCAGGCTCCGGTGATGAAGCGTTGCGTGGCGAAAAAGCTTGTCAGATGCTGGGGAACACGTAACTCCGCTTGGTAGATGCTCATGGAATTCGGTCGCTCCTTCCCCTTCCTGTCGGCTGCCTCGAAGTGATTTTCCTTCCCTGATACGCAATGGCGAAATGGGAAAGGGTGCGTTCCAAATTCTTCAGCGCCGGCATGCGGGTTTCCGCCCCGGATTTCGGTGACAAGCCGTGGGGAAAACACAGTGTTCTGATGGAGCATCGGCGCTCTTTCGCTCCATAATACACATTCCTCCCCCGTGAAGAAAAGGGGGGTGCGCTTCCGGAGCGGAGATTCGTGGTAGACTTCCTCTCGGGCAAATCGTCCCGCATCGATCCGTCAAAAGGAGTGTTTTCCCCATGTCATCCGGCAGAACGCGACAGGATTCCTTCTCTCTCAAGACCTGGGCCGCCCTGGTGACCCTCTATCTTTGCTGGGGTTCCATCTTTCTGGCGAATCGCCTCGCTCTGGAGGGGTTTCCGCCTTTTCTGGCCAACGCGGTACGCTTCTTCGTCGCTGGCGTGATCCTCTACGCATGGCTGCGTTTCCGCGGCGAGCCTCCCATGACGGCAAGAGAGTGGGGGCAGGCGTTCTGGGTGGGAATTCTGCTCTTCATCTGCGGATCCGGCTTCACTACCGTGGGGCAGCTTACGGTCTCCTCGGCCATGACCGCTACGGTGGTCTCCACGGTGCCTCTCTGGGCGGTGCTGGCAAGCTCTCTGCTGGAACGGACCATGCCGGGACGGACGGAACTTCTGGGCATGGCCGTAGGTGTGGCGGGGGTGGTATTCCTCCATCTCGACCAGGGGCTTCGGGGCAATCTCACGGGAAGTCTCTTTCTGCTCGCCGCGGCGGCCACATGGGGCATCGGGTCATCCTTCAACCGTGCTCTGCCGGCGTTTCATCGCCCTCTCGGCTCGGCGGTGCAGATGATCGTGGGAGGCGTTCAGGTTTTCGCCGTGGGTATGTTCCTGGGAGAGCGCCCGGTCTGGCCGCTGCCGCCCGCGGCGATCCTCGGGGCGCTGCACCTGGTGACGCTGGGGTCCATCGTGGGGTTTTCCGTCTACCTCTATCTGCTGCGTACCACCCGCGCCTCCGTGGCGACCAGTTACGCCTTCACGAACCCCGTCATCGCCTCTTTCCTGGGCTGGTGGCTGCTGGACGAGGCCGTGACGCTCCACCACCTGGCCGCCATGGGCGTCATTCTCGTCGGTGTGGCCCTGGTCCTTCTGGGGCGGAAGAAAACGGGGACGGCCGGTGACGGAATGCCCCTCGACAGGTGCCCCGAAGAGGCTGTTGCCCGTCACTGAGAAGTTCGGTTTTTCGCTGCGAAGCGGGCCAGATATTTGCCATGGTCCCTTTCATGGGGTTCGTAGGGGCCCTGAAAATGCGGACTTGACACGAGAAAATCCGCCGTGGCCTCGTTGAAGGCCGAGGGCACGTCGTAGAGAACCGCCAGGCGCAGAAGCGCCTTGATGTCCACGTCGTGGGGATGCGTTCCCAGAGGGTCGATGAAGAAAATGAGCAGATCGATGGTCTTTTCGGCGATGGCCGAGCCCATTTGCTGGTCTCCTCCAAGCGGGCCGCTGCGGAAACGGGAGACGAGGAGGTTCGGATAGGTCTCCGTGAGTAACCCGCCGGTGGTTCCCGTGGCGAAAAGATGGTGCGGTTCAAGGGCCGTCAGGTGTTTTCCCACCCATTTCAAAAGATCGGATTTGCATTCGTCGTGGGCGATGAGGCCGATGCGTTTCATGCTCGCTCCTCCTTCGTAACATGTCTTCTCATCTTTACGGAAAAGACCATGACGCTCTCTAGGTGTGGCATTGGTGTAAATCCAAAAGGTTGGAAAGTCAACGGTCGAGGGTGGAAAGCGCTGCGCCGATTTTCGGGAGATCGTTTTTCCCCGTCGGAAAAACAATGGGTGGCATTGGGCAGGCCGATAAAGACATGAAAGAAAAAAGAGAATTCTTCCTGTTCAGGAAGAATTCTCTTGCAAAGTTTTTTGATGCCTCTCACTGCCCCATGAGTGTCCGTATCCAGTCGTCGCATTGCGCGACGACCTGCCGGAGCGCTTCCTCCCGGCGCAGTTGCGCCTCCCTGGTCTGTGTGCGCTGTTCCAGGGCGGAGCGGGCAGCCTTTTCGATGCCTCCGGCGGTTTCCTCCACCAGGTTGCGCAGGCGGCTCCGGAAGTGGAGGAAGCTGTCCTTGACGCGTCGTACCATGTCGTAGCGGATGCGTCCGCAGTTGGCGTCCACTCTTTGGGGAAGCCGGGAGAGCAGGCGTTTGAGAACCAGGTTCTGCCCCACCGACCGGGGAAGAAGTGCCTCGCCGAGGGAAAGAACCGTTCCCTCGAGGTCGAAGAAGGGGCGTGTCTCACCCTCGAGGTAATAGAATTCCCGTTCCGAGGAAAGTTCCTCGGGAAGTTCCCACTCGTCGAGGTCCACATCGAAGACGCTCGATCCCAGGTCCAGCAGCTCCTTCAGGAGGGATGTAAGCCGTCTCCGGTGCCGTTCCGTGAGCGTCTGGTAGGTGGATTCCATGTGCCGCTCGGTTTGGAGAAACCATTCTTCGAAATGTGCCACGAGACGCTCGTTCGCAAGGCGCTCCAGATGATCCGTGAATTCCTTCGTTCCCAGGGAACTCCGCCGCGTCGCCTCGGCCCGGATCTCCTGTTCGATGCGGGGCGGATACTCCTTGCGGATGCGATCCAGATCGTTTTCGAGGGCACGGATCATTCCCTCCAGTTCCTTCTCCAGCAACGTTTCCGCCTCGAAGCGGCGTTCCTGAAGGCCTGACACGCCGGCGACGAAGGTGTCGATCTGTTTCGTCAGCACATCGAGGGGTTGTTTGAGGGAGCGGCTTTCGATGAGGGCGTCCGTCCGCAGTGCTCTGGCGATGCCGAGGGCGCGCCGGGAGTTCGCGTCCCATTGCACGGCGGCGCGATCCCGCTCGGAAAGCCCTGCGAGAAGGGTTTCCACGGCGGCGAGACCTGTTTTTTCGAGGGCTGCGGCGTCCTTTCGGAGACGCGCATCAAGGGCCGGTTTGGCTGCGATGGCGAACAGGGGGAGTTCCGGCTCTCCCAGATTTTCCCGGAGCTGTGCGGCGAGGAAGGTGCGCAGCTCGGCGAGTCCCTCGACATCGACGAAATCCACCTTGTTGAGCAGAACGAAGAGATGCCGGACCTGGGAGCGCAGGTCCTCCAGAAAGGCCAACTCGCCTTCGGAAAGAGGGGAGTCCGCGGAGATGAGAAAGAACGCGGCATCGATGCGGGGCAGAAAGGTCTTTGTCACTTCCGTCTGCGACTCAAAAAGACTGCCTACACCGGGCGTGTCCGCGAGGGTGATGCCCTTCGCCAGCAGCGGGGCGGGGTGGCGAAGACGAACCCAGGCGACGCTCTTCTCGTTGTTGGGATTGCCCTTTTCCGCCACGTAACGGTCCAGGTGGGCCACGTCGTCCTTCCTCACGGTTCCGTTCCGGAAGTGAACTTCCAGCTCCCGTTCCGGGCCTGCGTCCAGAACGGTGATGATGTTCGTGAGGGGAAGGACTCCCGTGGGGAGGACCCTTTCTCCGAGGATGGCATTGAGGAAGGTGGACTTGCCCCGTTTGAACTGTCCCACCACGGCGACGTACAACCGGTCCTCCTCGATGCGGTTCGCAGTGTCCTCCAGAAGTTCTCGTTGGGACGGGGAAAGCGGGTGTTCTCTCATTTCAGAGAGCACCCGAAGTAGTTCCTGTGTCTTTAACGTCATGCGCACGTGCCTCCCGGCGAAAAAATCAGGCGTCATCAGCCGAGAGGATCGGCATTTCCGGGCGAACGCCATCGCCCATCGGTCCTCCTGAAGCCGGAGGAAGAAGCCGGAGATGCGGCATGTTCCGCACCTCCGGCGAGGTGTCGCTCTATCGCCCGAACCGCGCTCGTGCGCCGAGTTCGTGTTCGATCTCCAGGAGTCGGTTGTACTTGGCGATCCGCTCGCTCCGGCAGGCCGATCCCGTCTTGATCTGGCCGCCCCCCATGGCGACGGCGAAATCCGCCATGAAGGCATCCTCCGTCTCGCCGGAGCGGTGGGAGATCACGAATCCCCATCCCGCTTCGCGGCAAGGGTGGATGGCCTCGATGGTCTCCGTCACCGTTCCGATCTGGTTCAGCTTGATGAGGACGGCGTTGGCGGTTTTTTCCTCAATGCCACGCCTGATGAAAGTGGTGTTCGTCACGAAGATGTCGTCTCCCACGATCTGGATGCGGCCTCCCAAGGCGGCGGTCTGTTCCCGGAATCCCTCCCAATCGTCCTCGCCGAGGCCGTCCTCGATAGAGACGATGGGGAAGCGATCGAGCCATTCCGCGTAGAGGGCGGTCATCTCGGAGCTGCTTTTCCTGCCCTGGCCTGACTTGGTGAGTTCGTAGGATTTCTTTTCCCGGAAGGAACTCGCCGCAGGATCCAGGGCGATGGAGATGTCCTTTCCCGGCTCGTAGCCTGCGGCGGCGATGGCCTCCACGATGACCTCGCAGGCCTCGTCGTTGCTCTTCAGGTTCGGGGCGAAACCGCCTTCGTCACCGACGCCCACGGCATAGCCTTTTTTCTGGAGAATCTTCTTCAGGGCGTGGAAGGTTTCAGCGCCGTACCGGAGCGCCTCGGCGAAGCAGGGGGCGCCGTGGGGCATCACCATGAATTCCTGGAAATCGACGCTGTTCTCCGCGTGCTTTCCTCCGTTGAGGATGTTCATCATGGGAACGGGAACATGCACCGCGCCCACGCCTCCGAGGTAGGCGTAGAGGGGAAGGTCCAGTGCCGTTGCCGCAGCTCTGGCTGCCGCCATGGACACCCCGAGGATCGCGTTCGCTCCGAGGCGCGCCTTGTTCGGCGTGCCGTCCAGCTCGATCATGGCCGCATCCAGTTCCGCCTGCTGCGTGGGATCCATACCCACCACCCTGGGGGCGATGTGCTCTTCCACATTGGCCACAGCCTTCCGGACACCTTTGCCGCCGTAACGGTTCTTCTCCTCGTCCCGAAGCTCCACCGCCTCGTTTTCGCCGGTGGACGCACCGGAGGGGACGGACGCGCTCGCCCGGACTCCGTTATCCAGCTCCACGAAGACGCGCACCGTCGGATTCCCGCGGGAATCGAGAATTTCCAAAGCCTTCACCGCACTGATTCTCATGAGATTGCCTCCTTACCTTCCGGACACAGGAGGGAGAGGTGCTCTGCGTCTCTGTTGCTCACCCTCGACCTCTGAAGTCTCCGCGCAAAAAACCGCAGAAGCGATGCGGATGCCCCATGTGAAAAAAGGCGTCATCAGCCTGCCGCTGCGGTACTTAAGGGCGAACGCCATCGCCCGACTGTTTCATGGAATGCTTCCGTGGTGTGATCCGCGTTTCTTCCTTGTAGCATAAATGTTCCGAAAAGACAATGTGGAATTTTTTCCCTTTTTGGAATGCCGCAATTCCGGACTACCGGATGAAGCAGAATTTTCCACAGAAGATGTCCAGTGCGGTGAAACAGACGCCGAGAACTTGCGTCACGCTGAGATAGAGAAAAATCCGCGGAAGAAGGAATCCTTGAGGAGGAGCAGGGAATGGAGGCATGCACCGCCGGCGGTCAGAGTTCGGAAGAATTCTGTCCGTGAAAGAGATCGTTTCTGTCGGTGATCTCGAGCATGATCGCCACCATGCGTCGCAGGACGAGACCCGCTCTGGCGGCGCCGAGAAGGTAGAGTGCCGCATCCGTTCTTCCCGGAGGAATGAGGGCGGCGAAACCGGAAGACTCGCTCCCGAGTTCGAGAAGGAGCATCGGCGGAAGGACGATCCCTCCAAGCAGGGGTGTACGCTTCAGAAGGTCTTCCGCGATGCGGAGGGATGTCTCCGTCGCTTCTCCGGCCGATGGGGCATTCTCGGCGGAAAGGGTTTCTCTTCTCTGCGCTTCCAGGCAATGGAGGTATCCAGCATCGAGAAGAACGACAAGTCCCAATCCGAACAATGCCGAGGGGAGGGCGGAAATCTGCCCGGAGGTTCTCGTAAGGACGAAAAAGCTTCCCTCCAGTGTGAGTAGGGCCGCCGTCGCGTTCCATAAAGACGCACCTTCCAGAAAGTGTTTTTCGGCTACGTTGTGGAGGCCGAAGCGGGCGCCGCTTCGGCCCCGGCGGAGGGGGCACTCTCGAAGGCGTCTTCCTGGGGAAGCAGCCCTTTTGCCCGGTAGATGGGAGCGGCTTTGGCCCAGAGGCAAGGCAGCCTGCGCCAGAAGGCGATGCCCGTGACGACGCAGACTGCGGATCCCGACGCGAGAGCGAGAGGTGCGCCGATGACGGAGGCGAGCCAGCCGAGGAGGAGACTTCCCGCAGGGCCTGTGCCCATGAGAGCCACGATGTAGATGCCCATGACGCGGTTGCGCTTGTCATCGTCCACGAGGGTCTGGATAAGGGTGTTGCAGGAGACGAGAGTCACCACCATGGTGAAGCCCACAAACGCCATGAGCGGCAGGGAGAGCGGCAGCCACCGGGAAAGGGCGAAAGCCCCGGTGGCGCACCCGAATCCCGTGAGCGTATAGGCCACAACCCTGCTGAGCCCGACGGGAGTCTTGCGGAGCGCGATCATGATGGAACCCGTCAATGCGCCGACCCCCGATGCGGCGAGGAGGAAACCCAGCGTTTTGGGACCGCCGTGGAGGATTTCCCGGGCGAAGACGGGAAGCAGGATCAGGTAGGGAAGGCCGAAGATGGAGAGGAGCGCCAGGGCGAGGAGGATGTCCCGGATGGGTTCGAAGGTGGTGACATAGCGCCATCCCTCGCGGAAGTCCGCCATCTTGCTCTGGCGGACGCCGCCTTCTTCGTCGGGTTTTGCGATGGGCTTCCGGGTGAGGCGCATGAAGCCGATGGCGACCAGGGTTGCCAGATAGGAGACGCCGTTCAGGAGAAAACAGATCCCTTCGCCCACGGCGGCGATGGTGATGCCTCCCATGGAGGGACCCAGGAGCCGTGCGAGGTTGAAGATGGAGGAGTTGAGTCCGATGGCGTTGCCCAGGTCCTGCTTGTGGTCCACCATGAAGATGACGAAGGACTGCCGGGCGGGGAGTTCGAAGGCGTTGATGAATCCCATGAAGCATGAGAGCGCCACCACATGCCAGTACTGTACCACGTCCGTAAGGGTCAGCGCCGCAAGGGCGAGAGCCTGGCACATGGAGAGGAACTGACAGATGAAAACGGTTTTCCGGAGATCCCATTTTTCGAGCAGTACCCCCGTATAGAGGGAGAGGAGCATAGGCACCTGCCCCACGAAATCCACCGTTCCCAAGGCGATGGGAGAATCGGTGAGGCGGTAGACGAGCCAGCTCATGGCGATTCGCTGCATCCAGAATCCGATGAGGGAGACGCTCTGTCCCGTGACGAAGAGTCGATAGTTCCGGGAGCGGAGCGCCCGCAACAGGGATCCCGATGCGGGCGCCTGCGGCATGGATGGAGATGCTTTTCCCGTAGGGGAGATCTGTTCGGCAGCCATAATGCGAAAATTATACACGAATCGGCGGCATTGGTTCCCTCCAAGGGACTCCGTCGAAACCATACCAAAGCGCCGGTTCCATTCGAGCCCGTTGCCGTGAAGGCTGCCGATCCTCCGACGCAAAAACCCCGGTGGGTATGGAGTGCGGTTTTTCCGGAGCGTTGCCTCCGGATTTCCACGTCCGGAGTGCAACGGCAGCTGTTTGCGGGTGCGGAAGAGTGCTCCGGGGCATTGCTTTTCGGGGCCGTCGCTCTGTCCTTGGCCGCTCCGGAAGGGATTCACCGGGACGAGGGCGGTTCGTGCTCCGTCCCGGTGGTCTGGATATCAGGCGGTTGCATCCTGGGCGATTTCTCCCAGATAGGCGCAGCGCACCGCCGGGTCGTCGAGCAGCTCTTTTCCCGTTCCTCCCTTCACGAGTGCTCCGGCTTCAAGGACATGAGCCCGGTCGCTGATCTCCAGGGCCTGCACGGCGTTCTGCTCCACCATGAGCACGGTGATGCCCGAATTGCGGAGTTCCACAATGGTCTCCATGAGCTGTTCCACGATGCGCGGCGCCAGTCCCAGGGAGGGCTCGTCGAAGAGGAGCATCCGCGGGGCGCTCAGGAGCGCCCGGGAAATGGCGAGCATCTGCTGCTCGCCCCCGGAAAGAGTTCCCGCGAGCTGCCCGAGGCGCTGGCGCAGGACGGGAAAGAGAGTGAAGATCCGCTCGTAGTCCTTGTCCACATTCTTGTCTTTGCGGAGATAGGCGCCCATGACGAGATTTTCCCGAACCGTGAGGGGGGCGAAAAGGCGACGCCTCTCCGGAACGAGGGCCAGGCCTTTTCGGACGACCTCGTGGGGGGATTTCGGGAGTGGCTCGCCGTCCCAGAGGACCCGGCCTCCCGATGAACGGACGACTCCCGTGAGCGCCCACATGATGGTGGATTTCCCCGCACCGTTCGCGCCGACGATGGACACGATCTCTCCCGAAGCCACCGCGAAGGAGACGCCCCGCACCGCGTGGATCTTTCCGTAGTGCACGTCGAGCGTGTCCACGACGAGCAAGGGTTTCGATGCACTTTCCGGAGTCGTTCCGGCGGACTTCGTCTCGGGCGCGGCGCTGTTCGGGACGGTGTGGTCCGACTCACGCGGCATGATCACTCTTCCCCTTTCCAAGATAGGCTTCGAGAACACGTTCGTCCTTGCGGATCTCCTCGGGCGTTCCCTCGGCGAGGAGGGCGCCGAAATTGATGACGGCGATGCGTGAGCAGATGCGCATGATGAGGTCCATGTGGTGTTCGATCACGAGGATCGTCAGGGAGAAGCGCCGGTGGATCTCCTGAATGTGCGCGGAGAGCGCTCGGGTCTCCTCGGGGTTCATTCCCGCCGCCGGTTCGTCCAGGAGGAGGAGGGAGGGACCCATCGCAAGAGCGCGGGCAATCTCGAGCTTGCGCTGGAGACCATAGGGCAGGGTTGCCGCCGGTGCGTCCGCGTAAGCGGCGAGTTCCATCTCGGTGAGCAGTTCCATGGCCCGGGCTTTCAGTTCCCGCTCGGCGCGTCCCACCGAGGGCAGGTGCAGGATCGCCGAGGCCACACCGTAGGGAGCGCGCTGCCGAAGGGGGGTGAGCACGTTCTCCAGGCAGGATTGGCGGTTGAAGAGCCGGATGTTCTGGAACGTTCGGGCGATGCCCTCGTGGACGATGGCGTCCGGAGCGAGACCGAGGAGCGATCTCTCCCGGAAAAGAATGACTCCCTCATCGGGGCGGTAGACCCGGGTGATGAGGTTGAAGACGGTGGTCTTTCCCGCTCCGTTCGGCCCGATGATGCCGTAGACGGCTCCTTCGGGAACGGACAGAGAGAGATCGTCCACGGCACGGATGCCGCCGAAGTTCTTGGTGAGGTGCTCCAAACGGAGCAGGGGCGGTTTCTCTCCCTCGCAGGAGGGGGAAGGCGTCGCCGCAGTCTTCGGGACTGCTTCGGTGGATCTCTCCCGAGGCGAGGACGGCGTGGTGGAAAACGGCGCCGAGGATTTGCCCGGGGCGAAGACTTTTCGAAGAACCGCAGGAAGCTCCGTGTAGCCCATCAATCCCTGGGGACGGTAGACCACGATGGTGACCAGCACGAGTCCGTAGGCGACGAGGCGCCAGATCTGGGCCACCCGGAGTGCCTCGGGGAGGGCGATGAAGATGAACGAGGCGAGCAGAGGGCCGGAGATGCTCCCCATGCCTCCGGCGATGACCGTGGCGAGAAGCATGGTGGACTGCACGAGCGTGAACATGACGGGCTGGATGAACGAGAGATAATGCGCCAGAAGCCCTCCCGAGAGGCCGCAGAGGGCGGCGCTCACAAGCAGGGAGAGGAGACGGGTTCGGAAGAGATTGACCCCCGCCATTTCCGCCGCCACGGGATCTTCTCGGATGGCGATGCAGGCGCTGCCCCATCGGGAGGTGAGAAAGTTCCGAACGCCCCAGATGGAGAGTGCCAGAGCGAGAAGCACCGCGGGAAGGGTCGTGTGGGGTTCGATTCCCGGAAGCCCTCTGGCACCGTTGGTGATCTCGAGATTTTCGAGCAGGACCCGGAGCCCTTCGCCGAAGCCCAGAATGGCGATGGCGAAATAGTCGCTCCGCAGTTTCGCCTTGAGGGTGGGAATGCCGATGATGAGGCTCACGCAGGCGGCGACGATCATGCCCGCCACGAGGGACGGTGCGAAAGGCGCGTCGTAGTAGTAGGTGAGGATGGCTGACGTATAGGCGCCGATGCCCACGAACGCGGCGTGTCCCAGGGAGAAGAGTCCGGTGAATCCCGTGAAGACCGCTACGCCGAGGACGGCCACCATGTTGATGCACGCGAGGGTGACGATGGAGAGAATGTAGTTCATGCTCTGGTCGCCTCCTTGGCGTGGAAACGGATGTGCTTCGTTCCTTGGGTCATACCTTTTCTCCTGTCTCGCGTCCCAGGAGACCGTTGGGCAAATAGAGCAACAGGGCGATGAGCAGGCCGAAGCTGAAGAGATCGCGATAGACGCTGGAAATATAGGTGGAGACGAGGGTCTCCACGATGCCGAGGATGAGCCCGCCGATGAGTGCCCCCGGAAGGCTTCCCAGCCCTCCGATGACGGCGGCGATGTAGGCTTTGTTGGTGATCCATCCCATGGTGGGATAGACCAGGTACTTGATGCCGAGGAAGATGCCCGCCACACCGGCGAACGCTCCGGCGAGGAAGAATACCACGGCGATGAGGCGGTCCAGGTTCACTCCCATGAGGGAGCACATGGTCATGTCCGCCACGCCTGCGCGGATGGCGATTCCTGTCTTGGTGCGGGTGAGGAAGAGATGTAGTCCTCCGATGGCGCCGATGGAAAAAATGAAGGCGAAGAGATCCAGGAGGCTCACGGTACTTCCCGCGAGTGTCACCACCGACGTGGCGAAGAACTCCGGGTAGGCGTAGAAACGGGATCCGATGGTGGCGTACACGAGATTTTCCAGCAGGACGGCGCATCCCATGGCGCTGATCATAAGGTAGAGGGAGGGGGCCTTGCGTCGTCGGAGCAGAGAGTAGGCGAGACGCTCGTTGAGAACCGCGAGGACGCCCGCGCCGATCATGGCGATGGCCACTGCGGGAAGAAGGGCCGGAGCAAGAAAACGGACCACCCCGAGTCCGATGTAGGCGCCGAGCATGATCACTGCGCCATGGGCGAAATTGCTGAAGTTGAGCACGCTGAAGACGAGAGAATAGCCGACGGCCATGAGGGCGTAGATCCCGCCGATGGACAGTCCCGTGATGAGCGTCTGCAGGAGCATGATCGACTCCTTTCCCTGGTTCGTTCCTCTCGCTGCGGGGATCGTTTCCCGGAGTTTCCGAGAAAACGATCCCCGCAGCGTCGGAGAGGGGATTTTCTCCCGATTCTCCCGGCGGGTTGCCGCTACTTCACGTCCTGGGGATAGAACTTCATGTGGAAGGGAAAGGCGTTGTTCGTCACGTCCACCTTCTGGATCACGGCGGGCTTGTCCAGAGGATCATGGGTGGTGGGGTCGATGGTGAGCGTGCCGCTGGTGACCTTGAGCCCCACCGTGTTGGCCATGGCCTCGGCGACCTTGGGACCTTCAAAGGAATTCGCCCGCTTGATGGAGTCCACGATGAGCAGGAGCGCGTCCTGGGCCATGACAGGATTGGGAAGGACCGGATCCTCGCCGAACTTCTGGCGGTATTCCGCGACGAAGTCCTGGATGTCCGGGTCCGCGAGGTCCGTGAGGTTCACGAAGAAGCCGCCGTCGATGGCACTGCCGCCGAGTTCGATCAGGTCGGGGCTGCCCCAGTTGTCCGTGCCGAGAAGCACCGCCTTGATGCCGAGGTCCCGGGCCTGCTTGGCCGCCATGGCCGCTTCCTTCTGGCTGGTGGGAATGAAGATCACGTCGGGATTGAGTTCCTTCATCTTGCCGAGCTGCGCCCGGTAGTCGAGTTCGTCCGTGCGGAAGGCCTCCTTGGCGACGACCTGACCGCCTTCCTTGACGAAGGCTTCCTCGAAGTATTTGGCGAGCCACTGACCGTAATCGCTTCCAACATCGTACAGGATGCTCGCGGTCTTCGCCTTGAGGTCGCGGAAGGCGAAACGAGCGGCCACGGTTCCCTGGAAGGGATCGATGAAGCAGGGGCGGAAGGCGAAGGGACGAATTTTTTCGGTCTTCTTGTCCAGCGTCACGTAGGGATTCGTGGCGGTGGTGACCACCATGGGAACCTGAGCTTTTTCGAGGATCGGGGCCGAGGCGATGGCGTTGCCGCTCTGGGCGGGACCGATGACGGCCACGACACCGTCCTCCACGAGGCGCCGTGCCACGTTCACCGCTTCCACCGCGTCGTTCCTGTTGTCGTAGGAGACGAGGACGATTTTCTTGCCCAGCACACCGCCTTCGGCATTGAGTTTTTCGATGAGCATCTCCAGTGCCCGCTTCTCGGACTGCCCCCACATGGAGGCACCTCCCGTGAGAGAAACGGTGTGTCCGATCTTGACGACTTCCTCCGCAAGGGCGGTACCGACGAAGAGACACAACACGGCACAGGCGAGAATGACCGCGAACTTTCTCATGGCTTTCGAATCCCTCCTCGAAATGGTTGCCGTTTTTCGGTGATGCCGGACTCCGGCGGGCATTGCCGCCGGGTGCGGCCGCCGTTCCTGCCGTTTTTGCCGGCAGGGATTTCAAAGCGCACGTCACGGAGTACTCGTTATGCCTCTGTCGCGCAGCACCCCCTTCCCTCCAGGCGGGACACGGCGTCGGCGAGACGCGTCAAGCCTTCCGACAGGAGTGTTCGCGGGCAACCGAAATTGAGGCGGGCGAAGCCTTNNGGCCGGGGCCGAAGCTCGTTCCGGCGTTGAGGGCCAGGCGTGCCTCGTGGACGAGGAAACGCTGCAGCTCCTCCGGGGTGAGTCCCAGGGAGCGGAAATCCAGCCACGCCACATAGGTGCCCTCGGGTCGGACGTAGCCGACCGAGGGAAGGCGGTCCCGCAGGAAATTTCCGAGGAAGTTGAGGTTGTCTTCGAGGTAGGTGAGGAGTGCCTCCAACCAGGGCTCACCCTTCCCGTAGGCGATTTCGAGGGCGAGCATGCCGAAGAGATTGCCGCCCTCGAGGTGCAGACTCTCCAGTTTGTTCCTGAAAGTACGGCGCAGGTCCGGGTCCGGGATGATCGCCAGAGACGTCTGCAGTCCCGCGATGTTGAAGGTCTTGCTCGGGGCGAGGAGTGTCACCGTTCGTGCGGCGACCTCCGGTGCGAGGGAGGCCAGAGGGATGTGTGCGTGACCTCTGAAGACGATGTCCGCGTGAATCTCGTCGGAGACGAGAAGTGTTCCCGAGCGGAGCGCACGCTCCGCCATGGCCTCGAGTTCCGCCCGTTTCCAGACCCGGCCCACGGGATTGTGAGGGCTGCAGCTGAGGAGCAGAGAGGTGTTTTCTCCAAGACATCTCTCAAGGTCGTCCAGATCCATTTCCCAGGTTCCGTTTTTTTCGACGAGACGATTGACGGTGGTGACGCGGCTGTTCTTGTTGATGCTTTCGAAGAACGGGGGATACACGGGGCTCTGGATGACGACCCCTTCGCCGGGGAGCGTAAAGGCCCGGATCGCCAGAGCGATGCCGGGAACCACGCCGGGGCAGGGAACGATCCAGTCGGGATGAATTTCCCAACGATAGCGTCGTTCCGTCCACGCCGCCACGGATTCGAAGAACGCGGGGCTGCGCATGGTGTATCCGAACACGGGATGCGCCATCCGCTCCCGGAGTGCCGCCACCACTTCGGGTGGGGCCGCGAAGTCCATGTCGGCGATCCACAGGGGAAGAACGTCGCCGGAGCCGAAGATCGGCTCCAGATAGGAGGGATGCCATTTCTTCGCGTAGGTGGGAACTCGGTCGTAGATCGTGTCGAAATCGTAGATGTGTCTGTTCACTCGTCTTTCTCCTCCTTCGGCAGTGTCACCGTCGTTCCGGAAAGATCCGGAGGTGCGGATGTATGTGCCTCCGCCCTGGATGGGATTGTAAGCGAGATTTCCGAGAAACGGTATTCTCCCGTGGCATAGAGGCGGAATCCTTCCACGTTTTTTCTCGCTAGGGCGAGATTGTACCCGTGGGCCAGGGGAACGACGGGTACCTCGTTGCGGAGAAGCTGCTGTGCCCGGAAATAGGCGATGAACCGCTCCTCCGGATCCCAGGAACGGCGGGCGCCGATGACGAACCGGTCGTAGTCGTCGTTCCCGTAGCGGCTGAGATTGTCTACGCTGCCACTCCTGAAGAGGGCGTGCAGGAAGTCATCGGGATCTCCTGTCGTGCCGATCCATCCGTCGAGGAAAAGCGGATACCGGTGGCTGTAGGAATCATCCAGGTATTCCTCCCAGTTCTTGCGGACAAGGGTCACCCGAATGCCCACCCTGTCCAGATCTTCGCGGATTCGCGCCGCCACGCCGTCGCCGTCGGGCATGTAGGGGCGCGGAATGGGAAGGACGTTCAATTCCGTGTCGAAGCCGTTTTCGAGTCCGGCCTGAACGAGGAGTGCCCGCGCTCTCGCCGGGTCGTGGGGGAGCGCACGGAGTTCCGGGGCGAAGGCGAAGCTGTTCGGCGGGACCATGTTCTCCGCGGGTATGCCAAGGCCCCGAAAGACCTCCGTCACGAGTCGCTTCTTGTCGATCGCCATGGCCACGGCGCGCCGTACTCTGGGGTCATCGAAAGGTTTGTGCCGTGTGTCCATGGTGAGAAATCCCACGTTCATGCCCGGTTGGGAGAAAAGCCGGAGGTGTTCCCGATCCCTGGGCGTCATTCGCTGAAGGACCTCCGGCGTGACGCCGTCGAAGGCGTCGATGTCCCCGGAACGCAACGCCTGCAATCGTTCCAGGGGGGACTCGATGAGACGAAAGAGCACGCCGTCCATGCGAGCCTTGTCGCCCCAGTAGTCGTCGAAGCGTTCGAGGAGGATGTGCTCTTGCCTGCGCCACTCCGTGAAGCGGAACGGCCCCGTTCCCACGGGGTGTTCCCGGAGGAATGCCTCCCCCTTTTTACGGGCAGTTTCCGGGGAGATCATCAGCGGAAGGCTCGAGAGAAAAAGGAAAGGCGTGACGGGGACGGAGAGGCGCAGCCGCACTGTGCAGCTATCCAGTGCCTCCATTTTTTCGAAATCATAGTGCCAGAGGCCGGAATCGGCGCCTCTTCTCAGGTTGAAGAGGACCGCCTCGGCATTGAAGGGGGTGGCGTCGTGGAAGAGCACACCATCCCGAAGAAAGAAAGTCCAGGTCCTTCCGTCGGGAGACACATCCCAGGAGCTGGCGAGCCATGGAGTCAGTTGTGGAAGAACCTGTCCGGCCGGGGTGAAGGAGATCCGGACAAGGGGTTCGCAGACCTGGAAACACACCTTGGCGCTCTCTGCGTCCTCCATGGTGAGAGGGTCCAGGTCGATGGAATCTCCGCCCCTGGCGAAGACGAAAAGCGCTTTCGCATCCCCGAAACCCGTTCCCGCGGTCTCTCCGGCCATGGCTGGAAACGTCGTGAAGGCGACCCGGAGAAGGCACAGGAAGAGGAGCATCCGCCCCGAAAGCCTTTTTTCGAGCCGGAACGGCCTGTTCCCGTCCTGTCTTTCCGGAGGAATTTCCTTCCTGCCTCCGGCGGGGATGGTTCTCCGGGGAGACATGGTCAGTCGCGACGAAGCGCCTTGTCGAGACGAGCGAGATACTCCGGAGAAAGGCGTTCCCGAAGCCCTTCCGCGGAGAGCATGCCTTCGGCGACGAAGGTCGTTTTCCCTTCGAGACGGATCCGGAAGACCAGTTTCTCCTCGCTTTCCTCGAAATGGACGGTGTTCACGCCCCCGGGGTTTTCCACCCGGATGGGTGACGCCATGCCGAACAAGCGGGCCGCCACGAGTGCCGAAGCGATGGAGCCCGTACCGCACGAGCGGGTGACGGCGTTCACGCCGCGCTCGTAGGTGGTGGCACGGAGTGAGGAGGAGGAGAGTCGTGTGGCGACGTTCACATTTGTCCCCGAGGGGAAGAGCGGGGTAGGGCGGTCGAGGGATCTGCCGAGCAGGGTTATCCGTTCCGGTGTCCATTCCTCGGGGTGCTCTGGAAAGACGACGCAATGGGGTACACCGACGGTAAGGGCGTTGAGCGGGAGATCGCGCTCCCCG
Organism: Synergistaceae bacterium UBA5560; assembly: GCA_002425685.1. GTDB lineage: Bacteria > Synergistota > Synergistia > Synergistales > Aminiphilaceae > Aminiphilus. The sequence continues at coordinate 23,822 of DIMS01000087.1, forward strand.
TCGGTCCAGGGGTGGTCGAAGAGCGCCTCTTTCAGAGACACCTTCCCCATGCCGATGATGACGGACGACTCGGTCACGTTGGCGGTGATGGGCCCCGCAAGAGTTTCGAAGGTCATCTCCGGAGGTGCCAGTTTCCGGACTGCCGCGTAACGGGCGAAACACCTGGCTCCGTTGCCGCACATCTCTCCCTCGGAGCCGTCGGCGTTGAAGATGCGCATACGGAGTTTCCCGTCCCGAAAGGGCTCGACCACGAGAATGCCATCGGCCCCGAGGGAATGCCGCCGTTCGCACAGGGCCGTTGCGAGAGCGGAGAGAAGGTCGTCTTCGAGAGTTGTTCCAAGGTTCTCCAGAACGAGAAAATCGTTTCCGTTGCCGTGCATTTTCGTGAAGGGTACCATGATGTCTTGCTCCTTCCTTCAGCGCCTGTCATCCCTCCCGAGGGGCCTGGAAGGAATGTCTATCGGAAAAGAACGGAATGTGGGGATGAAAACGTTTCTCCATCGTCTCCGATCCTCACGGGAAGTGTGAACCGGAAGACGCTCCCTCTCTTCGGGGCGTTTTCCGCCCAGATGCGCCCTCCATGATATTCCACGATTTCCCGGCAGATGGAAAGCCCGAGTCCTGTACCCTGGTGATGCTGTTCCGGCCCTTCGTTGACCTGGCGAAACTTTTCGAAAATGGAGAGCAGGTTCTCCGGTGGAATGCCGATTCCCGTGTCGGCGACGCTCACCTCGACCTCGTCACCCAGAAGCGTTGCGGAAACGAGAACCTCGCCCGAAAGGGTGAATTTTGCCGCGTTGGAGAGGAGGTTCAGCAGAACCTGGAGAATGCGCCTGCGATCTCCGTAAAGAGCCGGCAACGACCTGGACACGGAGGATCGCACGGAGACAAGGTCCTCGTTGAAAAGAACCCTTGTTGCAGCGAGGGCCTGTTCCGTCACCTCGCTGAGGGGATACCATTCCATGTGCCATTCCATCTTGCCCGCATCGAGTTTCGCCATGTCGAGAAGATCGTTGATGAGCGTCGTGAGGCGTTCCGCTTCGGAAAAAATGATGTCCAGCTCTTCGATGGAATCCTTCACGGCCCGGGCGCCTCCGTCGGATGGCGGGAAGAGAGGGAGGAGGACGGATTCGAGACGGCGGCGGAGCAGCTTCGAAAAGCCGAGGATGGATGTGAGAGGTGTTCTCAGTTCGTGGGAGACCACCGAGAGGAAGTGGTTTTTCGTCCTGTCCGCCTGGCGCATTTTCTCCAGGCTTGCCGTGACTTCTTCGGACATGGAATCGAAGGCCTGTTCAAGATCGATGATTTCGGTGATGCGGGCGTTTCTCGAGGAATTTTTCCTGGAGAAGCGTTCCTTGAGGGCGGCAAAACGGAGCATTTCCTCGGCGATGCGTGAAAAAGGTCGGGACGTCTCGTTGGCCACGTTCCAGAACAGAAGAAGTACTGCGACGGAGAAAAGGATGATCACGCCGAGGAGTGCCGTGCGATGTCTGGAGAAGATATTCTTCATGGCATCGAAATCGAGTTGGATGAAAAGGATCTGAGGGGTGCGAAAATAGGTCGAGCGTTGTTCGGTCCCCGTCCAGGGAAGCGCAATGCGGTATTTTGTGGAAGTGCCGTCGCGTTTCCAGGAAGCGCCCGCTCCTTTTCCTCCACGGGGAGGGAAATCCGCCGCAAAGGCGGAGAGTCCCGGCGCGGAGGAAGAAAACCCCTTCCACGCGGGCATTCCGTCCTCTGCGGAGTAGATTCCCGTGGCGGCGATGAACGAGAGCCCCTGCATGGTGGCGATGCGCCGGAAGAAGGGGTCGAAGAGTTCTTCCGGAATGGTGATGCGGATTTCCAGAATCCATTCGTCCAGGTTGAACCAGGCGCCGCAGATGAGTGACGGGGACGAGGCGTCACCCAGTTCGAGGCGCTCCAGGCGCATTTCACCCAGGGTCATGAGTTGCAAGGTCCGGCGAGTACGCCTGTCCGCGGGTCTTCCGTCGGCGAAGCGGTTTGAATGGCGAACCCTCATGGTTTCGTCGTAAAGGATGAACTCCATCTGCCCATTGAAGGGGATGTGTTTTTCCTGTTCCACCGCCATTTCCGCCTCTGCGATGAGGTTTTCCAGGATGCCCCATGGCAGTTCCCGAAGGGATGTTCCCTGGGAATAGAGATAGTCCTGTATGGAACGAAAGGTGTTCCAGAGAATGGCCTGATAGTTTCGCTCCACATCGGCGGCCTGTGTTTCGAGTTCCTCCAGGAGTTGTGTCACCTTCTCCACGGCCTCCCGCTCAAAGCCGGCGGCGAATTCCCGCGTGGTGTACTGGTCGATGGCGTGAACACCCGCAAGGAGAAGGAGGAGGGCTACCACGAGGATGCCTCCGGCCTGTACGGCGAGATGACGGGAAAGGGAAACGCCCTTTACGTTCTTCCGGTGCATAAGATGTCGCCCTTCCATGATAGACTTGTTTCCGTACGTCCCGTTCGCTTTTCGAGAGGAAGCGGAGCGTGAAGAATGTTTCGAAAGGAAAATTCGCGCTTCCGGGGAAGGGAGAGGTGCATGGCATGGGAAAGGTTCTGGTGGTGGATGACGCCCCCGTCATTCGACTTCTCCTTACCAGAGTGTTCGAGACACTCCGGAAGGATGGCGTGGAGCTTCTCTTCGCCGAGGACGGGTACGAGGCGCTGCGCATTGTGGAGCAGGAGCACCCGAGGATGGTTTTTCTCGACGTGATGATGCTCGGGAAGAACGGCTTCGACGTCTGTCACACCATCAAGAAGGTGTGGAAGATGGAGGACGTGCATGTGGCCCTTCTCACGGCGAAGTGTCAGGATTCGGACAGGCGCAAGGGGGCCGAAGCAGGGGCGAACGAGTACATAACGAAACCCTTTGACCCCGACGATCTTCTTGCCCGGGTGAAACTCGTTCTGGGCATTCCCTGAAGAAGAGAACGCCGGTGCTTCTTCTCTCCGGAAGGCATCGACGCTGTTACCCGAGAGCGTTTCCCATACGCGGACAGGCTCTTTCCCGGCGGGAAGGGGCCTGTCCGCGTATGGGGCGCTTCTGTTGTGTCGCCGTAGGGGTTTTCGGCCTTGCATGACCGTCGTCAGAGATGGTGATGTTCCCGAAAGAAGGCCGCCACATCTCCGATGATGCCATCGATGTGGGTGAGCATGGCCTGTTCTGCGGCAGTGGGATCTTTCGCGGCAATGGCCTCGTAGATCGGCCGGTGATAACCGCCCAGGGGATGTTTTCCCGTGCGCCGGATGGCAGTGAGAACATGAGCGAGTTCCGTGTCCTGGCGAATGAGATTCATCGCCGCGGCGAGGACGAGATTGCCCCCGGCTCTCGCCACTGCCTCGTGAAACTTTCTGTCCGTGGTTTCTGCGGCGTTTTCGTTTCCGCTGCGGATATCCAGAAGCGCGGCGAAGTTGCCGATTTCCTGGAGGTCCCGTTCGGTGGCGAAAATGGCGGCGAGGCGGGCGGTTTCCCGCTCCAGTGCCCGTCGTGCCCCGAGGACATCCAGAAGTTTCTTCGGGCCCGACGAGGCGAGTTCCTCAAGCAATTCCCGGGCGAGCATCTCCCGCGTGCCTGCGGCCCGTAATTCCTCGAGACGCGCTTTTCCCGAGGGAGAGAGCACTCTCCCCCGGTTGCTGCGTCGCTCCGTGTATCCTTTGCAATCCAGGTCCCAGAGAAGACGCCCCGCCGTGGCCATACTGAGGGAAAGTCCATGGGAACGGAGGGCCTCCGCCAGAGCCCCTGCGCCGACTGGTGTCATGTTTTCCGCGAGTACTTCCAGGGTGAGGCGTTCCACCTCGTTGTCTTCTGTTCCGGAAGTTCTGCTCTGCGCCATGCGCGTCTCGTCTCCCCTCTTCCGGGAAGATATGGGTGGTCCGTTGTCTTTCATTCCGTTGTGTGCACGAAGCTTTCCGGCGATTCCCCGGGAAACGGCCGCTTGGAGGGTTTTTCCCGGTTTGCCCCGCATTGAAGGCGGAGGCGGTCTCTAGTAGAACGTGTGGATGCCTTTTTCCGCGGAACGCCGTGCCCATCCGGGAACGGGGGGCACACACTGATCCTCGGGGAGAGCCTTGACCTCGACGAAGACAGGGCCCGGCTCTGCGTAGACGGCGCGGAGCGTCGGTCCCAGGTCCTGGGGCGCTGCGATGCGGGCGGTCCGCAGACCGAAGCCCTCGGCGACGCGGCAATAGTCCGTGGCGTCGAAATCCGTGGAAAAATGCTCCGATGTGCCGAACTCGAAGAAATTGGTCGCACGGATCCAGCCGAAGCTGCGATTGTCGAAAAGAAAGAATTTCACATTCGCCTTCGTTCTGGCGAGGGTTTCCATCTCCGCCGCACAGAAGCCGAAGCTGCCGTCCCCGGAGAGGGCTGTCACGGGGGAGCCGGGAGCGGCGAAAGCCGCGCCGATGGCGGCGGAAAGGCCGAACCCGAGAGCGCCGATGGCGAAGTTGCACACGAAGCGACGCCCCGGATGTCCGAGACGAAGATATGTGGCGGGGTAGATGGCGCTGATTCCAGGGTCCACCACGACGGGCGCGTCATCGGAGAGGAACGGCGAAAGAGCGCAGACGAAGCGCATGGGATGCACGGGCGCGCTGTCGCACAGAAGCCCCTCCGTGCAGGATTCCCGGTAGCGCTCTCCCTGGTGGCGCAGCTCCTCGCCGCGGGAGCGCCGGGAAGGAAGTTGCCGGCGAGTGGCTTCGGCGAGCATGGCTTCCAGCGTGGCCTTCGCATCTCCCAGGAGCAGGACGTCCGAGGCGTAGTTGTTGCCCAACTCCGCCTCGCTCACATCGAGCTGAATGACCTTCGCCTTGCCTTTCCGCGGCGGCAGCGTCCATCCCGCCGTTCCGGCCGAATCGGTGCTGGAACCCACGAAGAAGACGAGATCCGCATCGGCGAGCACGCCGTTGGAGAAGCTTGTGCCTCCCCGGGCGCCGACGACTCCCACGGAGAGGGGGTGTAGTTCCGAAATCGCTCCCTTGCCGCCGATGCTCGTGCCCACGGCGAGGCCGAACTGCTCCGCTATGGCCGTGACGGCCTCCCATGCGCCGGAGGTCACCGTTCCCTGGCCGCAGACGAGAAACCCTCTCTCCGCCTTCTCCAGCAGATCCACCGCGGCGTGAACCTGCTCGGCATCGGCGCAGCTCCGCAAACCGGGACAACGGGAGAACTCCCGCTGGGCGTAGAGATCGTCAGGATCGGCGCTCATCTCGAGCATGTCCATGGGAAGACGAAGGTGCACCGGTCCGGGGCGCCCCGTGGTGGCCACGCGGAAGGCGCGACGGATAAAGAACGGGATGTCCTCCGGGCGCGTGATGTCCATGGTCTCCTTGACCGCGCTCCGGAGAAGGTTGGGCTGGTCGAAGCCGGTGAGCATGTTTCTCTTCTCCATATGGAGGGGGATGTCCGACGTGAAGGCCAGAAGAGGAATGGCCGACTTCTGTGCCTCCAGAAGGCCCGGAGCGAGATGGGTGGCACCGGGACTGGGGCTCTCGCAGATGCCGGGTTTACCGGAGATTTTCGCGTAGCCGTGGGCCATGAAGGCGCTGCTGCGCTCATCTCTCACCATGACGTGGCGAATGTCCGGAAAAGTTTTCCACTCCTCGTAGAGATGAAGTGTGGTTTCGCCGGGAAGGCCGAAGATCGTATCCACCCCGTATTGTTTGAGCATTTCCAGAAGAATGCGTCCTGCTTTCATCATGAAGGATCTCTCCTTTGCGAGTGGCGTTTTCCGAATCGTCCGCCGAGTTTTCGTCTTCGAAAGTACGTGCCGCCTCCCTGGAACCGGAGGCGGCACGTACGAAGGCCTTAGACGAGCCTTCGGAGGAGCGACTCCCGTTCGCCTTCGAGATAGTCCAGGGGGGGGATTTCCAACATAGTGTAACACCCCGGGCGCTGTTTTTTTCCTGCCCGTGCTGAGGACACCATCACTTGTGCCGTCGCTGCGGGGTTCATGAGTGTCATGGAGAAGGTAATGCGTTGATTGTGGGATCTTCCCGAGACACCCTTGCGTTCCATAAGGACGCCGTGTCCGAGATCGATCAGTTGTTTCACGTCCTCGGTGGGATAGACGTAGGTCTCGTCGTGAACGAAATAGGGGTCTTCCAGAATGGTTTTCCGGACGGCTTCGAAGTCCGCACCGGGTGCCAGTTCCACGTAGACGTGCCGTTTGTGGAGTCCCGTTCCCTTAGGGAGGGTGAGGGAGAGGGCGTCCCGGACGCCCGGAATGTTCTTGACGGCCACGGTGTGTCCCATGCTCATGCCGGGGCCGAAGTTCGTGTAGGTGATGCCCTTCGGGGCGATTCCCTCGAGAATGGCCCGGACCACGGAGTCGGTTCCGGGATCCCATCCCGCGCAGATCACCGCGACGGACCCGCCCGCCTTGCCTGCTGCGTCGAGTTTCTTGCGGAGGTCCATGACGGCCTCGCCGTGGATGTCGAAACTGTCCACGGTGTTGATCCCCTTTGCGAGGTAGTGGGGCGCCACCTCGGGGATGGCGCGGCTGGCGATGGCCAGGATTGCCGCGTCCACCTCGCCGAGTTCGTTCACATCGCAGACCACGGGAAGTTTCGTTTCGCTCTGAAGAGCTGCCGCTTTCTTGGGATCTCTGAGAACGATTCCCGCCGCTTCCATGTCCGAAGCGGCCTCCACGGCGGCAAGGGCCTCCCGGGCCACATTGCCGAATCCAACGATCGCCACGCGCATCTTTTCCATTTCTTCCGCCGCCTTTCTCGTTCGGATCCTGCGGATGAGGAACAACATCACTGCTCACTGATGAGCAATCACGGGAAAACTATAGAACATTCCCCGGAACGTTGTCAATGCCCCTTGGAACACTACTTGCAAGAGCTCGAATTGCGGAAAGGTTGACACAAGTGTTCCGCGGACCTAGAATGCGGACATGCACAAACTCATCAATGATGAGTGTTTTCCTGAAGGAGTCAGCCCAATGCGACGTGCGGAACGATCTTTCGGAAAAACGCTTGTTGGTCGGAATGCGCAGACAGGAGGTGGGAAACCCGAATCGGACGGAATTTCTCCATGCGTTCTCCCCAAGGATTGCTCCCGCTCCAAAGAAACGAGGTGTTTTTCAAGGGAGGTGGTCTTGTGTGAAGAGATTCATACTCAAACGGTTGCTCATCGCCGTGCCCGTCCTCATCGGCATTACCTTCGTCATCTTCATCCTGCTCAACGTGGTTCCGGGAGACCCTGTGGCGCTCATGATGGGAGAGCGCATGAGTCCCGAGATCATCGAACGCGTGAGGCACCAGATGCATCTCGACGACCCTTGGCCGGTGCGGTACGTGCGCTTCCTCGCGGGAGCGGTTCAGGGCGATCTCGGGGAATCCTACAAACTGCAGCGTCCCGTGGCGGATCTCATCGTCGGAGCTTTCCCCGTGACGCTCAAGCTGGCTCTGGCGGCGGCCCTCGTGGCCTGGCTCATCGGAATTCCGGCGGGAATTCTCTCGGCGGTGAAACAATACTCCCTCACGGACAACTTCTTCATGGGACTCGCCCTCACTGGAGTATCCATGCCCGTCTTCTGGACAGCCCTTCTCTTTCAGTACGTCTTCGCCCTCAAACTCGGATGGCTTCCCGTCGCCGGCTTCTACAGCGCGAAACACCTCATCATGCCCGCCCTGGTGCTCGGCTGGAGTTCCTCGGGACTCATCGCCCGCCTCACCAGATCCAGTCTTCTGGACGTGATGCGCCACGACTACATCCGGACGGCCCGGGCGAAGGGGCTTCGGAATGTCCCGGTCATTCTCCGCCACGCCCTGAAGAACGCCCTGCTTCCCGTGGTGACCGTCATGGCCCTGCAGATCGCCTTCCTGCTCTCCGGCTCGGTGATCACCGAGAGCATCTTCAACATTCCCGGGGTGGGGCGCATCGCAGTGGGTGCCATCCAGAATCGGGACATGCCCCTGCTTCAGGGAGCGGTGCTCTTCACGACCGTGTTGGTCATTCTGGGGAACCTCGCCGCGGATGTTCTCTACGGCTGGCTCGACCCGCGGATCCGGTACGAGTAGGTGGAGCCCATGCACGATGACGAACGTGTTTCCGACAACAAAATGAAGACCCCGGACAGCGGTCAGGGGATCGCTCCGGAAAAAATCGAGGTGAAGAAGGACGACGTGGAGACTCTCTTCGGAGATGTCTTTCGGGCGTTCCAGAAGAATCGTTCCGCCCTGGTCGGGCTCTGTGTGGTTCTCTTCATCACGGTCCTCGCCCTTTCCGCACCCTACGTGCTTTCTCACGACCCCTACACGATGAATCTGGACAACCGGAACCAGCCGCCGTCGGAGGCACACTGGTTCGGAACGGATACCTATGGTCGGGATCTCATGGCCCGGGTGATCTTCGGTGCCCGCATTTCGCTGGTCATCGGTCTCATTCCGGCTTTTCTCGCCACCTGCATCGGTTCCATCCTGGGCGTTGCGAGCGGATTCTACGGAGGAAAGACGGATTTCTGGATCATGCGCCTCGCCGACGTGGTCCTCGCCTTTCCTTCCCTGCTGTTGGCGATGGTTATCATGTACACTCTCGGAGCCAATCTCTTCAACATTTTCATCGCCCTTTCCATCGTCGGATGGGCCAGTACCTCCCGAATCGTCCGATCCCAGACCCTTGCCCTGAAAGAGAAAGAATTCGTGGAGGCCGCCCGAGCCCTCGGAGTGAAGAAACGGACCATCATCTTCCGGCACATTCTTCCCAATTGTCTTCCCAACATCATGGTGGTCTTCACCATGTCCATTCCCTCGGCCATCATGCAGGAGGCGGGGCTTTCCTTCCTCGGCGTGGGGGCGCAGCCACCGACGCCGAGCTGGGGGTTGCTCGTGTCCCAGGGAAAGGAATTCATCTTCTCCGCGCCGTGGGTTGCCATCATTCCCGGAGTGGCCATCCTGATTCTCGTGCTGGCCTTCAACTTCATGGGAGACGGACTGCGGGACGCCATCGATCCCTACATGAAGGACTGACGGAGGCGATCATGAGCGCACAGGAAACCATTCTCGACGTGAAGAATCTGCGGACGCTCTTCCTCACCAGGAAGGGCATCGTCCCCGCCGTGGACGGCATCTCCTTTTCCGTGCGGAAGGGGAAAGTGACGGGACTTGTGGGAGAATCGGGGTGCGGCAAGAGCGTCACCTCCCTTTCCATCATGGGACTCATTCCTCAGCCTCCGGGCAAGATCGCGGGAGGCGAAATTCTCTTCGAGGGGCGTGACCTGTCGAAGCTTTCCTACAAGGAGATGTGCCGGGTTCGGGGAAAAGATATCTCCATGATCTTCCAGGAGCCCATGACCTCCCTGAATCCCGTCAAGACCGTGGGGTACCAGGTGGGGGAGGTGCTCCGGATTCACCAGCGGGATGTGGCCGACGCGGAGGTGCGGCGCCGGGTGGTGGAAATGCTCGACCTCGTAGGGATTCCCGAGCCGGAATCCCGGGTACGGGCTTTTCCGCATCAGCTCTCCGGGGGGTTGCGTCAGCGGGTCATGATCGCCATGGCCCTCATCTGCGATCCCAAGCTGCTCGTCGCCGACGAACCCACGACGGCCCTGGACGTGACGATCCAGGCCCAGGTACTCAAACTCATGATGGACCTGCAGCGTCGCATCGGAACCTCCATCATCCTCATCACCCACGATCTCGGTGTGGTGGCGGAGACCTGTGACGACGTGAATGTCATGTACGCGGGAAGCATCGTCGAACAGGGGGATGTGTTCAACATTTTCCGAAATCCTTCTCATCCCTACACGCGGGGACTGCTCCGTTCCATTCCCGACACGGGAGGGACGGGGAGAAAGGAACGGCTGTTCAGTATCGACGGCATGGTCCCCTCTCTGACGGATCTGCCTCCGGGATGCCGCTTCGCTCCGCGCTGTACCCAGGCCAGGGAGAGCTGTTTCAAGGAGATGCCCGAGCTTGTCCCCGTGGGTGAGGGGCACTTCGTGCGCTGCAATCGCGCGAGGGAGGCCTGCTGATGAACAACATCCTCGTTCAGACAAAGGGACTCAAGGTGACCTTTTCCGCCGAGGCGGGCATGTTCGGCGGAGAAGCCAGGGTCGTGAAGGCGGTGGATGACGTCTCCATCGACATCGCCGAGCGGGAGACCTACGCCCTCGTGGGCGAGTCGGGGTGCGGCAAGACGACCCTCGGGCGGGCGATTCTCCGCCTGGTCCCGACCACGGGGGGGCAGGTGTTCTTCCGCGGCGAGGATCTATCCTCGCTTTCGCCGGAGGCCATGCGTTCTCTGCGACGCAAGATGCAGATCATCTTTCAGGATCCCTACGCATCGCTCAATCCGCGCATGCGGGTCCGGGAGATCCTCGCAGAACCCTTCCGAACCCACGAGCCCAAAATGTCCGCGAAGGACGTGGACGAACGGATCGCCGCGCTCCTCTCCGTGGTGGGCATGCGGAGCGATACCATGCGAAAATATCCCCATCAGTTCAGCGGAGGGCAACGACAACGCATCGGCATTGCCCGGGCTCTGGCGCTGAACCCTGAATTCATCGTTTGCGACGAGGCTGTTTCCGCCCTGGACGTGTCCATTCAGGCCCAGGTGTTGAACCTTCTCTCGGATCTGCAGAAAGAGTTCCGTCTCACCTATCTTTTCATCACCCACAATCTTTCCGTGGTGCGCCACATTGCCGACAAGGTGTGCGTCATGTTCCTCGGCAAGGCCATGGAAATCGGCGACACGGAAGACCTCTTCGCCCGGCCTTTCCACCCCTACACGAAGTTTCTCATCGCCGCCGCTCCCGTTCCGGACCCCACGCAGCGGGATCGCGAGCGGCTTCTTCTGAAAGGGGACATTCCGAGCCCGATCAATCTGCCTCCGGGGTGCCGTTTTTCCACGCGCTGCCCCTACGCACAGGAGCGATGTCGTATGGAGGAGCCGGAGGCGGTGGCACTTGAAGGAAGGGCCGTCTCCTGTCATTATCCACTCGTCTGAGCCGCATCTTCCGCGACGGAAGAACAAGGAAGGGATGACCATGAACAAGGGAAGGGCGTTGCGCCCGGGGGATCTTATCGGTCTGTTGAGTGTGTCGAACCCCGTCACCGACGAGGAGCGGCAGTGCAGCGTGGATGTGGTGGAGGCTCTGGGTTTCCGCACGGTCTGTGGAGAGAGTCTTTTTCACCGGAGGGGATACTTGGCAGGCCCCGACGAGATTCGTGCCCGGGACGTGAATCGCATGTTTGCCGATCCCGACATCGCGGGGATCTTCTGTGTCCGCGGAGGTGAGGGCGCGAACCGCCTTCCAGAGATGATCGACCTGGAGGTGGTGCGGAAGAACCCCAAAGTCTTTTTGGGGTACAGTGACGTCACGGTCTTCCATCTCCTTCTGGGACAAGGCGCGGACCTCGTCACGATTCATGGCCCCATGCCCTATACCGAATTCCGCCGGGACACCTTCGAGGGCTACGTGAAAGAGCATTTTCTGAAAGCCGTCACGGAGACGGAGCCTGTTGGGGAAATCCTTCCGCCCCAGGGAGATCCTGCCATCCAGGCACTTGTTCCCGGAACGGTGGAGGCGCCTCTCGTGGGAGGATGCCTCTCCCTCATCTCCGCTCTCATGGGAACCCCCTGGGAGATCGACACGCGGGGAAAGATCCTCATCATCGAGGACGTGGGAGAACAGCCCTACAAATACGACCGTTGGCTCTGCCAGCTTCGTTCCTCAGGAAAACTGCAGCAGTGTGCCGGAGTCGTCGTCGGTCAGTGCATCGACTGTACCGCGGACAAACCGAAGATGGACATTCCCCTGGAGGAGATCTTCGCCGATCTTCTGGTGCCTCTCGGAGTTCCGGTGCTCCTGAACGTTCCTTTCGGCCACGGCAAGCGGAAGGCCACGTTCCCCCTGGGGGTGCGGGCGCTTCTCGACGGAAACGCGGGGCGATTCTTCCTCACGGAATCGGGAGTGCGGTAACCGCCTCTTTCGGGTGGCCGCTTTTTCACGGTGCACTTCGCGGTGTCTCCTGCGTCGTCGACCTGAATCGGTTTTTTAGTGAAGGGAGGGATGCGGTCACACGGGAGGAAACATGTTGGCGGAAGAAGGGACGTTTCTCCACGGGAAGGGGAGAGACCGGAGGAGTAAGGATCCTAGGAAACAGAGACGGACAGGAGGGAACGAAACGTGAAGAGAACAGTGCAGCGTATGCTTGTTCTGGCGGTGGTGATGTTCGCCCTGGTGGGGCTGATCGCGGGAGTGGCCCAGGCCAAGGAGAAAGTTCTCACCATCGCGGGTTTTTCCACGGATACCGTGGATGCCCATATGACCACGGCGGAATATTTCGTGCCGCTCAACGCGTTTGACCGCCTCGTGCAGGTGGAGCCCGGCTCCAATCCGCCCAAGATCGTTCCCATGTTGGCGGAGAAGTGGAACGTCTCCAAGGACGGGAAAGTCTTCACCTTTTTCCTGCGCAAGGGCGTCAAGTTCCACAACGGCGAAGAACTCACCGCCGACGACGTGCTCTACACCTTCGACCGCGTGCTCAATCCCGCAACCAAATCCTTCCAGACGGATCTCTTCGACTTCGTCGAAGGAGCCCGGGAGCGGCTCGACGGCAAGGCGGACAGCGTGTCGGGCTTCAAGGTTCTCGACAAATACACGTTCCAGATTACCCTGAAGGAACCCTACGCGCCGTTTTTGGC
>DIMS01000087.1:36534-59115 GCA_002425685.1 Synergistaceae bacterium UBA5560
CCGGTCCCTTCATCCTCAAGGAATATGCCCTGAACGATCACTTCACCCTCGTGGCGAACCCGGACTACTGGGCCGGCAAGGCGAAGATCGACAAGCTCGTGGCGCGCATCGTTCCCGATTCCGAAACGCTCCGCCTCATGTTCCTCACCGGAGAGATCGACATCTTCGACTGTGACCAGGGATTCTCCCAGATCCCCTTCTTCATGGAGGATGCCAAGTGGAAGGACCTGATCCACAGAGGGCCCCGGGTTGGACTGGTCTACATGACCATGAACAACCAGATGAAGCCCTTCGACGATGTGCGGGTTCGCAAGGCTTTCCAGATGGCGGTGGACCGCAAGAAGATCCTCGACACGGTGTACTTCGGCAACGGTATCCTCATTGACGGGATCATTCCCCGGGGACTCGTGGGCTACAACCCCGAGGCGCTGCCCAAGATCGAGTACAATCCCGCGAAGGCGAAGGAACTGCTCGCCGAGGCTGGCTACCCCGACGGCGTGGACGTGACACTCACCCAGGTGACGGGATGGTCGAACCGTTGGGTCCAGATCAACGAACTCTTCCAGCAGATGGTGAAGGACGCGGGCTTCAACGTGAAACTCGAAGCCGTCGATTCCGCCACCTACTACGCGAAGCGCAAGGAAGGCGGACTCATGGCCTATCCGCAGATCTGGTCCCTCGACACGAACGACCCCGACGGTACCATCTACAACTTCTTCTACAAGGACCGTTCCTTCGGTCGGGCAATCTGCTACAACAACGAGGCGGCCATGAACAAGATCATCGAACTCCGCTTCATGCCCGATCAGGAACAGCGAATGAAGGAGTACAACGAGCTGGAGAAGATCATCGTCCACGACGATGCGGGGTGGCTGCCTCTCTTCTCCGTGGACCATCTCTACGTGCTGCAGCCCCGGGTGAAGAACTTCGTCGTTCCCTGGAACGGTTGGAGTGACATGTCCTATTATCCGATGGACGTGGAGGACTAGGAAGAAGGGACACTCGTGAAAGTCTACATCAGTTGTGACATGGAGGGCGCGACGGGAGTCGTTCGGTGGGAACAGGTGGAGCACGACAAGCCGGAATATGAGTTCGGCAGGGCCATGCAGCTTCACGATCTCCTCGCCGTGGCCGAGGCGGCCCTTGAATGCGGTGCCGACGAGGTGCTGGTGAATGATTCCCATTCGCGGATGATCAATCTCGACGCACGGCGGATTCCGAAGGGACTTCGCCTCGTGAGCGGTTCTGGAAAGTATCTCAGCATGATGGAGCAGGTGGAGGGTGCCGATCTGGCGTTTTTCGTCTGCTACCACGCCAAGGCGGGGACGCTCCGGGCCATTCTCGACCACACCATGTCGGGAAACACCTTCGATCTGACGTTGAACGGCGTCTCCGTGGGAGAACTCGGTTTCAACGCCGCCGTGGCCGGGCATTTCGGTGTTCCGCCGGCGTTGGTCACGGGGGATGCCGCAGTCTGCCGCGAGGCGAAAAGCGTATTCGGCGACGACGTCACCACCTGTGTCGTCAAGGAGGGTGTGGCAAGGACAAGCGCGGTGCTTCTCCCTCCGGAGGAGACGGCGGCGCTCCTGCGAAAGGCCGTGGAAGCAGCGATGGCGCGCAGCCGGAAGGCCGTGCCCTATCGTCCGGCCTTTCCGGGCCGCGTGGCGCTCACGGTCTTCAACTGCGCTCAGGCGGATGCCGCCGCGGGCATTCCCGGCACGATCCGCGAGTCCGGGCGGACCCTGTCCTTCGAGGCTAAGGATGCCGTGGAGGCCTACTGCTGGTTCCGTTCTGCTTTGTCGCTCGCCGGAACCGTCCCGCGTTAGCGGTACGTTGCCGCATCGGCGGCACGGTGACGGAATGCAGTTGCCGTGCCGACAGAAATGTTCTTCCGAAGGACGCCGCCCATCCAGGGCCGGCGTCCTTCTTCGTTTCACCGGCTTTGGCTCCGCTTTTTCCGCAGTGTGCCCGAAACGATGGGGGCCCGGTCTTCTTACGCTTTCCGGTATGGGCGGAGTCCCTCCACGTAGCGTCCGGGAGAGATCCCCACGATACGATGGAAGGCCCGGGTGAGGTGGCTCTGATCGCAGAAGCCTACGGCCGTTGCGGTTTCGGCGATCTCCTTTCCTGAACGGAGCAGTTCCCGAGCCCGTCGGACACGGAACTGCACGAGAAAGGTGTGGGGTGGCATACCGAAGGTCTCCCGGAATGTGCGCAACAGATACCACCGGCTGGCGTGGGATTCTTCCGCAAGCTCCTCCAGGGAGATGCGTTCGGCATGACGGTTTTCCAGAATTTGCCGTACTCTTTGAGCCAGGGTCGTTCCGTCCCTGATACGCCTGGGTGATGGTCGGTCCGACGCATGACGGAGAACGAGCCTTGCCAGGCTCCAAGTCAGAAGAGTCTGGAGTTGCAGAGGCGAAGAGGAAGAATCTTCCAGGAGCCGATGAAGACGGAGAAGTTCGAGGGCGAGTTCATCGTCGAAGAGCACGCATTCCGGGATAAAAGGGAAGGCCGTTCTCCGTCCGAGTTCCTCCGTGACACGGCAGAGCAGGGAAGGATCGGCGTAGAGCATGCGGTAACGCCAGCCCGTGCGGTCTCCGGCATGGCCTGTATGGGTTTCCCCGGGGAGGGCGAAGCCGACGCTTCCCCGGGGGGCCACGAAGTGGCTTTTTCTGTAGCGCATGGCGAGGGCGCCTTCTTCAATGACGCCGAGGGCGAAGGTGTCGTGCGCGTGGGGCGGAAAGGACTGGTCGAGATAGACGGCGCGGAGAAGTTCCACGCCGGGCAGCTCTTCGGATGTCCAGAACGTCGCCTCTTCCCGAAACATCTCTCACGTCTCCTTTCTCGCCACGGGCTGCCTGCCGTCCGGGATTTGACTGTTCGACCCTGCGCGGAAGGCACCACCGGATGCGCATCGTCTCTGGAGGGCGAGCAGTTATCTCACCATGGAGCTGTCGCCCGAACACAAAGGGGAACTCCTGGAAAAGTGCGGCTCATCGCCGCAGGCGGCCGCCGGACACCATGAAAACCTTTTTGCACAACTTGACGCACACAACTCAAATAAACTCGCACACGACTCTGGAAGATTGTTGCGTACTCTACCGCCAGGAATCGCGGCGACCGCTCGCACAATGTGACGGGTACAACCACAACCGTGAGGTCGTTGTTTCGGGACCGGAATGAGCAATATTGTACAAGCTTTTCCGTGCTCCGTTGTCTATGCTGGAGCACAGTGTTTTTGGAACGAGGACAGGAGGGACGGACATGTTCGATGTCGATGCGAGTTGGAAAAAGACATTTCCCGGAGCGAGCGCGGGTTTTCTCGTGATGCGGGATGTGGAGGACCGGAAGGATGCGCCGGAGATTGTCGCGGCGGCGCGGGCGCTTGAGGAGACACTGCGGGGGCGCTATGCGGGAATGGACCGGGCGCGCCTTCGGGAAGAGCCGGTTTTTCGGGAGTACGCGGCATACTACCGGCGTTTCGACAAGCTCTATCATGTGCAGCTTCAGGTGGAATCGGTAGTGTTCAAGAACAAAACCGTTCCCTGCGGTTCGTCCCTTGTGGCGGCAATGTTCCTGGGAGAATTGAAAAACGGTCTGCTCTCCGCGGCGCACGATCTTGACAGGGTGGAGCCCCCTGTAGTCCTTGCCGCGACGGACGGGACGGAGACCATGGACATGCTCGGAGGGAGCAAAAGCAAGGCACAGCAGATGAAACCCGGGGACATGTGCATGAAGGACCGAGGAGGCATCATTTCCGCCGTGCTCTACGGAGCGGACCAGAGAACTCCCATCGGGCCCGGCTCGCGGCAGGTGCTCTACACCGTCTATGCGCCCCGGGGAATCGACGAGACACTGACCCGTCGCCACCTGGAGGACATTCGGGACTACGTTCTCCTTGCCTCTCCCGGAGGACGAGTGGAGTGTCTGCAGGTGGTCCGGGCCTGATCGGAAATGCAGGAGATGCGACCCGCCGAGCCCGGGCTTCCTTGAAAGCCTGGGCCCGGTGGGTCGGGATCCGTGCGCCTTCTTCCAGCGTGCAGGCATCTTTCCCTCCCGGGCCGATACGGAACCCCCGGTTCCGTATCGAAAGGCGGCAAAATGCCGAGGCTACTGGTTTCGCTGTTCCGACATCCCCGCGTTCTGGAAATCCTCGAGATATACCTGCAACTGTCGTGTTCTCGCCTCGGTCAATCCAGCCACCCAGTGGAGTTGGAGTCCTTCGTTCTTTTCCGCGTCGTAGAAACTCTTGAGAAAGGCCAGGTGCGCGTCCCGATAGGCGATCCAGGAACGTTGGGTCGTGCGCAATACGTCCTGCTCCCCTGCTTTGAGTCGTTTGTAGAAGGTCTGATAGATCTCGTTGAGTGCTCCGTCGGCGGTGGCGTGGCGTTTTTGCGCTTCCGCCACGTCCGTGGGCGGCAGTGTCCAGGAGAGGTCAAGCTGTGCGAGCATGCCCCCGAGCTCCATTGCTCTCTCCCGGGGAATTCCCACGTCAAGGAGAACGTGCGCCACCTGCCACATGCTTCCCCCCGCCTCGTTCAGAATCGCACCGTACACGGTGTTGCCGAGAAGTCGTTCCTCTTCCCGGAACGCCCGCCAGGTTTGTTCACTTTTTTCGAAGGCGGGGCGTTTCTTCTTGTCGAGACGGGAGAGAAGTGCCTGTTGGAGACGCTCTTCTTCCGCCGCCCATGCTTCTTCCGCCTGTCCGGCGCAGGTGATGACCCCCTGCGTCGAGGGATCGGCGTTCATGCAGGTGTCGAGCGCGAGATCGAGCGGGTGGTCGTCTGCGGCGAACGCTCCCGTGCCCGTCAGAAGGAACAGCAGGAACAGCAGCGGCAGAAAAAGCCGCGGATGGGCGAATTCCTTCATTGCGGAAAAGGCCGTCGTTTCCGTGGGATGGTTTTCATGGGATGAAACAGAGTGCTGGGCGTGGGGCATGTTCGTCACCTCCGTAGTGTCGTTGCGCATCTCTTCCGCAAGTTTTTTCGCATGTACCCGCGGAGAAAGGATGCGGGGCGTTGCGGACATTCCGAAAAATCCTTCCGTTTGAGGAACGTCGGGTTTGAGAGAAAGGGAAAGGTCCATTCCGCGAATCGGTCATTCCTTTCCAGGACCGTGCTTCAGTCGAAAATGGCCTTGCGGTAGAGCATGCTCACCACCTTGCCTTTCTCGAGGTAGAAGAGAAGTTCTTCCCGGTTCAGTAGATACTGGAGCATTGTGGCGTCTCCCGCGAAAGGTTCTCCGAGGCGGTCCCGGATCTCTTCCGCCGGGGTGCCCTGGAGAACGCCGCCGAAATCCATCCAGCCTCCGGCGATTTCGAGAAAGCGCAGGCGGTCCCGGCCGCGGTAGTTCCAGAACACCGCGTTGTGTCCGTGATAGGCGAGGGAGATGGAGGTGATGGCCACATTCCAGTCGGCCAGTTCCAGGGTGTCCACCTCTGCCTGGTCCGGCTTGCCGAAACGTTTTTCCATCATGGCCCGGTTGACGCCGAAGTCGTTTCGAATGCGTCGAAAAAGACGAGAGAGAGCGTCTCCCTCGGGGAGGAGACGGAGATATTTCCCGTAAATCCAGCCTTCGCCGTATTTTTCACTCACCGTGAGGTACCAGGCATACTCCTCGCCGGTGTGACGAACGTCGATCACGAGCAGCTCGCCTGCGTCCATGTCGTCGGTGAACTGGCCGAGGAGCGGTCCCTTCGCCGAAGGTTCACCCCGGAGATTGACCCGCTTTCCCTGGAGCTCCGCCCCCAGCGGCCAGGTGCGCACGTTCTCCAGCGCTTCTCTCGACGGCGTGTCACTCTCCGCAAGAACACAACCCGCAAAGACGAAAAGCAACAGGAGAACTCCTCCGAAAGGACACCCTGTCCTCCGAACGATTCGAAACATTGCGGTTCACCTCCCTCCTGTTCGAAGTTTACCCGTGTTTTCCATGCCGTGCCACGGTTTTTTGCCGCGTACCCTTCGCGTAATCTGTTCCGATCGATATGCGTACAGGAACAGGCGACTACTTCGCGTGGACGAGGAGGAATGTCCTCTTCTCGGAAGTGAGCAATCCCTTGCCGACGCCGAGAACATGTTCTGATTGCACGCCTCCTGACAAGGACATGCGGTATGCTCCACAGCGGCACTTTTTCTTCCTCTACCATCCCCGCCCGCCGCCGCCACCGCCACCGCCGCCGGAGGAGCCGCTGCCACCGCTGCCGGAGGAACGTGTTCCCGACGCGACAGCCCCGACGAAACCCGACGAAAACGAAGCGATTCCCTCGGCGGTCGCGAAAGTGTACGCATCTCCCCGATACCAGGAGGGGGAATAGCGCGCCGCCGCGAGCGTTTTTTCGAAGCGGTTCGCCCAGGTTTTCGCCGTGTCCAGGGCGAAGGCGTAGGGGAGCAATGCCTCGAAGAGTTCCGGTGTTTCCTGCGGTGGTGTCATCTGTTCCATCCGGGAAGTCTCCGCGGTCGCCATGTAGAGGCGCAGGCCCTCCAATTCTTCGGCGAGACGTGCGCCGGAATCGGAGCGAACCTTCATGAGCGGTTTGAAGAACAGCAGGATTGCCGCGCAGAGAAGCGGTGCCGGTGCGGAAACAGGATCCGCCGCAAGGCCTGAGGCGCCACCGGCGAAAGTTGCGCCGATCAGGACGAAGAGGAAAATCCCTGGAAAAAGGATGCGGAGAAAGAAGCGTGTCCCCCAATTACCCTTGCCGGGTGGAATGGGGAGGGAGAGTGGAAGGATGAAAAACGGCCCCGTCAGCATGGCGACGAGAGGTTCCACCCGGGCGATGCCGCCTTTTGACGCGTCGACGATCATGAGGATGAACAGGCCGACGGCGTATATCTCGAAGAGCGCCACGGAAAGCGCCCATTTTCCGAGATTCGCGCTGAAGAGGGGTTTGGCCCGCTCGACGAAACGTTTTTTGAGCTGCGTGAAGGTTTCCTGAATGACAAAGCGATTGTCGCCGGAAAGGAGAAGCTCCCCTTTGCCGCTCACAAAAAGGAAGGTGAGGAGGAGCTGTTCCTCCGCCGTGAGGGAGAGGTGCGCGATCCGGTCGCTGCGGATACGCAGGCGGTACTGTTTTCCCATCACCCTGGAGAGCAGGGAGAGTGCTTTTCCGGCGAGGGCGTTCTCGGAGGCGATGCTGCTCGACAGCGGGGAGTGCTCCTCGATAGTGAGTGCTCCCTTCACGGCAAGACCGAGTACCATGGCGGCGAAACAGTGGTCATCCACGGCCATGGTGCGGACGTAGCGGGCGAATCCCGCTTCGATCCCCTGTGGGGGCGAAAATCGGGGGATGATCGTGCCTGGCCTCGGATCCCGTCCCCAGAGAAACCAGAAGAGAAACGAGATTCCGAGCAACACCACGGGCATGGCCAGATGCAGCGTCCGGTACGGCGAGACGGACCAACGTTGCAGTTCTTCCGCGCCCTTCAGAGGGGGGGACACGATTCCCTTGGGCCAGGTGTAGACGACGGTGAGTCCCTCGCCTGGAGCGAGAGTCCGGGTGCTCACGACGGATCCGTCGGGCAGTCTCCGGGCGTCGTTTCCCTTTTCACCCCGGCGCCCCGTGTACCATTCAATGCTTTCAAATCCTTCTCCGGGCCTTTTTCCCGGAAGTCGCAGGGAAAAAGTCGCCTCGTCGATGGGAAAACTCCATGCGTTTCCCGTGACGTTCCAGTACAGTTCGTCGTGCGTGGCGAAAAAACCGAGCTGTCGTGACGTTCTGTAGGTGATCTCGTAGGTGTGCCGCCCCGGTTGCAGAAGGACATCCCGTGCTCCCGCGTAGATGCGGAGTCCTCCGTAGATGTTCTCGGTGAACCAGGGTTCATCCTGCCCGTTCCGCCGGACTCCCGTCACCGAGAGGGGAACCGTGTGCGGGCGGCCTTTGTCGGGGCGGTAGAGGGTAGGGATGTCCCGGAAAATGCCCCGCCGGATGCGGTCGCCCTCGGCGTTGACGGTGATGGTCTCCACCACGGTGAGACTGCTGTCTTGCTTCACCGTGATGCTGCTTTTGTATTCGATGATGTGTTCTTTGCTCCATGCGGCGTGTCCCCCGTGGCCGTTTTCGGAAAAGGGGAGGAGCAGAAAAAGGAGGGTGAGGAGAGGCAAGAGGACCGGAAAAAGCCTGAAGCGGCTTCGTCGGTGTTCCTCGTCGTTCTCGCCTTGTCCTCTTTGGACTCGGCGAGAACCGGGTGCCCCCGCCACAGCTTCTGTGTGGTTCTCTTTACTGGAGACGTGGTTTTGTCTTATCGCTTCCATGGCGTACCTCCCCGTGCTTCCGCCGCGGGCATAGCCGTGCCGGTACGCTCCGCCGGGTTTTCAGTGCGGGTGTTCCGCATACGTCACGTCGGGCGGAGGTTCCGCTTCCGAAAAACCATACCACGAATCGGTGCACCGGTCCCGTGAGGGATGCCTCGGAAAAGGCCGATTTTTTCGGAAGTCGGTTTATTTTTTTGTGTGAAATGAACGGGGGTTGACAAGAGGGGGCTTCGCTGGTATATCTATCTCGTGCCGGGAATCGCCTTCGGAAGAGATGAAGCGGCCCGGCGCCGCGACAAAACGAAGAACATGGGGGTTTTATTCATGGGTTTTGTTCTTTCCTGTTCCGCCCGATTGAGATGACTCTGCGGGAAGCGCGGCTCTCTCCGGCCTGGAGCGATGTCCGGAGAGAGGGGCTTGCAGGGGCACCCAAGGGAGNNGAGATGGACAGGGGAGGTTTTTTGTCATGTGGATGAAGGACAGCGAGGGAAACTGGTATCTTTCGCAGCAGGAGCAGATCGATTGCGGTCATTCCGTTGAAGGTTCCTGGCAGAAGAACGAGAAGGACGGAACATGGCATTATGAACTGAAGAGCGTGGAGAAGCAGACCTGTCACGTGCCTCTTCCTCTCGTTCTGTCCGAAGGAGTGGAGTTGCTTCCCGAGGCCATCTGAGGTGTTTGTGGCCTTTGTTCCTCTCGCGGAAAGATTTCGCGGGAGGGCTCCGTCGGAAAAAATGCTTTTCTTGAGCGTCGTCGCTTCCGAGCGGCGACGCTTTTTTGTGCCTGCGCCTGTCCGAGAAACGCCTTCGAAGTATGCGTGCGAGCCGTACCGGCGAAAAAAGAGAAAGCAAAACATCCCTTGTTGGCGAATCCGTTCCGCTTCGCTACAATCGTGAAATCCGTCACCCCATTTGCGCCAAGGAGGAAAAAATCATGTTCATTCTCGTCATCGGCGGTTCCGACGTCTGCAAGATCCCCGGCCTTTCCGCCGCGGGAGCGAATCCTCAGGTCGTCCCCTTCACGGCCCCTGCGGATGCGGACATGCTCCGATGGGGACATCCCCGCATCGTGGACGTGGTTCCCGTCGATCCCCAAGGACATCCCACGCCGGCCGTCATCACCCGGGCGTCTATCCTGGAGGGCGACATTCCTCACCTCACTCTCCGTGCCGGATCATATCTGCCTCCCGCCTGTCCCCATCTCGACCTCTGTGTGGAGCCCGGCAAGAACCCCGCGGAGGAAACCGCCGTTTCCCAGGGAAGAGCGCTCTTCGAGGAGGCCCGAAATCTGGCGGAGGTCTTTGCGGAAATGCGTGAGCCGCTGGTTATCGGAGAATCCGTTCCGGGAGGCACCACCACGGCCTACATGGTGCTGCGTGCTCTCGGAATCGACGGCATGGTCTCCTCCGCGTCGCCGAACAACCCCGTGAACCTCAAAGAGTCGCTCTGCGCCCAGGCTTTCCGTCGGATGGGAAGAGAGCCAGGGGAGTTCCGCGGAAAAGGGCTCGACGCGGCGGTGGCCTTCGGCGATCCCATGCAGATCGCCGTGGCGGGGCTCGTGGCGGGGCTTCCGGAGGAACACGAGGTGGTCCTCGCCGGCGGGACCCAGATGCTCGCCGTGGCGGCCATTTTACGCAATCTGGGTGTGACCCGGCCTCTTCTGGTGGCCACCACGAAATACGTGGCGCAGGATCCCGCCGCCGATTTCACCGCCCTTGCGGCGGAGACGGAGGTGGACGTCTACGCCGCACCCCTCGATTTCTCCAGGAGTGCCTATCAGGGGCTCCGGGACTACGAGAAAGGCTTCGTCAAGGAAGGGGTCGGCGCCGGGGGAAGTGTGTGGTACGCAGAGCGGCGGGGCGTTTCCGTGGGGCGCGTCGTCGCCAGGGTGGAGGCGTTGTACGCGGAGATGATGGCACGAAAGGGCTGAAACGATCCGCGTTGCCGAAGCCTCTGTGCACCCGGTTCCGCCCGAGCGGAACCGGGTGTTTTTTGCGGTCCGTTTTTACCGGCCGACCAGGGAGAAGAGCGCGTGAAGAAGGCCTCCGGCGGCGAAGGCCGTGAAGAACATGATCCCCATGCTCGCGGCGAGGCGTCGTCCTCCCAGCTCCCGCCAGAGTACGATGAAGGTGGCTATGCAGGGAAAGGTCATGGCCAGAGTCACCACGGCCACCACGAGCTGCTGCGGCGACAGACCCAGGGGCACGAGCATTCCCACCGCCACGTCCTTGCGGAGAATGCCCAGGAGAAGCGGTCCCGCTGCCTCGGGGGGAAGCCCCAGCACTCCCTGGAAAAGGGGTGCGGTGAGGCGTGCCGCAGCCTGGACGATGCCCGCCATGGTGAGGAGGTTCACCAGGAGCACGCCTCCCAGTACCAGAGGCGTCGCCTCCAGAAGAAATCCTTTGATGCGGAACCAGAGTTTCAGCAGGAGCCCCGAGGGTGATGGGAGCCGGTAGGGGGGGATCTCCACGATGAGCTCCGGGCTGTAGCCGGGAAGGACCAGATGGAGGATGCGTCCCAGGATCACCCAGGAGACGGCGAGGACCGCGTAGGGGATGAGCACGTACCGTCCTCCCAGATCGCCCAGCACGCCCACCGCCATGGCCTGGAGTCCGGCGCAGGGTACTGCCACGGAGATGAGCGTGGCGGCGATGAAGCGTTCCCGGGGCGATTCGAGCACCCGCGTGGCGAGGATGCCCGGTACGTTGCACCCGAGTCCCAGCAGGGTTGGGATGATGGCGAATCCGTGCAGGCCGAGGCGGTGCAGCAGGGCGTCGAAGAATACCGCGAGCCGGGGGAGGTAGCCGAAATCCTCCAGAAAGCTCAGCACCGTATAGAAGGCCGTCACGTAGGGGAGAACCATGACGAACTCCACATAGAGCCCCGTGGTGAGCATGCCGAAGCTCTGCTCGAAGTCGATGGCACCGTCCACGAGCCGGCCGATGAGGATATGGTGAAGCAACCCCTCGCCTCCGAGGGCTGCGGAAAGTTTTTCCAGAAGTGGAAGCAGCAGCCGGTTCGCCAGAGGGTCCAGAAGATGGTCGATGAGCCCCTCGCCGAGAAGACGGATGGCGCTGTAGCTGCCCAGAATGACCGCCAGGGCGATGAGACCGCCCCAGATGCGGTCCACCGAGGCGTCCTCGAGCTTGTCGCGCCAGGTGTGGTGACGGTGGGTCACCCGCTGGACCCGCTGGATGACGCTTCCGATGACGAGCCATCGCTCTTCGGCACTCCGCAGCGTCGCCGGTGGTGTCGTTTCCGCGGGGGAGTGTGCCTCCGGCGCCGCACGGCGGGTTCTCTCCTCCAGTGCCCGGACGAGTTCGTTGATTCCCTGTCCCGTCACGGCCACGGTAGGCACCACGGGAACCCCCAGCGCTTCGGCGAGGGCGGAGGCATCCACGGCGATACCTTTGTGCCGCGCCTCGTCCACCATGTTCAGGGCCACCACCACCGGGAGGCCACGTTCGAGAACCTGGAGGGCGAGGTAGAGATTCCGCTCCAGCGCGGTGGAATCCAGAACGACGATGACCGCTTCGGCCCCCTCGTCCACAATGCGCCGGGCCACATCCTCCGCCTCGTTCGTGGGGTCCAGGGTGTAGGCGCCGGGGACGTCGATGAGATGGAAGCAGGAATTCCCGAAGGCGAGACGTCCCTCGGAAAAGCCCACGGTCGTTCCCGGATAGTTGGAGGAAATGGCGTGCACCCCCGTGAGCCGCGTGAAGAGCACGCTCTTGCCCACGTTGGGGTTGCCCACGAGGAGAATTCTCCGATTGCAGGGGATGCCCCGGAGTTCCGCCACCAGGGGATTGCCGCAGCAGGATCCTCGGCAAGCCCGGCATCCTGCCTCGGCCTTCACGGGCGAGCCCTCCCCGGAGCCGTGGAAGAACGTCGTTCCGCTCCGTTCATGGCTCCGGCACCTCCTCCACGAGGATTGCCCTGGAGACGCCGTGTCCCACGGCGATCTGCCGCCCATCGAGTTCCAGGGCGACGGGGCCGGAAAAGGGCATGCCCGAGAGCTTCGTCACGATCTTGCCGGGGCGGATGCCAAGGGCCTCCAGACGTGCGCCGCTCTCTCCCCGGGGAAGAGAGACGACACGGACTCTTCGACCGTTGGGGACGTCCCGCAGTGGACAACGGAGGCCGCCCGCCTCTTGTCGCGGATGTGGAGGTTCCGAAGCAGCGGGATTGGAAAGAGCCTCTTCCTCCGAATCTGTCCTCCGGAAAAGGTTCTCCTGTTCAGGGTTGAAATTGGAAGATTGTCTGCCCATATGCTACCGACCTTTGCTGAAAGAGATGGGGCGATACGTTTCGGAAGCGTGATGTTTGCGTTCTGAACGGGCCGTGTCCGCATTGTCGCCCGATCAGGGAAAACGACGCCACGGCGGGGGCCCGAGGCCGAAGATACCCGTTGCCGAAGAAAAATGCAAGGCACACGGTGCTGTTGTGTCTTTCGGAGGTNNCCCTCCGGGAAGCGGCGTTCGGGGGTGTCAGAGGCCGAGGCTTTTCACCAGCATGGTGGCGTAGCTTCCCCGGGGGAGCAGGAACGAGAGAGTGCTCTTGCACTTGCCGGGATAGCGTTCGTCCTCCTCCGGACGCGCCCAGGTGAATTCTTCGGGAACGACCACTGCGGCGCGGAGAAAGGACGAGAAATAGGACTGCCGGATTTCCCGGAGATTGAACTGGGCACGCCGGACGTTCCGCTCGGCGAGGACTTCCTCGATGAGTTCCAGACATTCCGGATCCGTCGCCTCCATGCGTGACGCCACCGTGGGGAGCGAAAGTGCACCGAGGCGTGCGCTTCCCTGACGGCCCGGATTCCTGAAATGGACGTACTCCCCCGTTTTGCCCTTTACGGAAAAGGTCTCCCGGGCGTGGCGAAGAACGAGACGTCGGAGCACCTCGTTCCAGAGAAAACTCTGATAGGCCGCGAAATGAAGGGAGAGTTCCTCCCGGGGAATGCGCTGGAGCGCGGGAAGTCCCCCCCGGTCTCCACCGTTTCGGCGGAGGATTTCCATGATCTCCCGGTGAAGTGGCGTTGCACAGAGGGGAAGCAGCGCATCCCACTGTCCCCAAAGAGCTTCCATGGCGCGTTTGCGCTCCTTCGCAGCACTGGGTGCCTCGGGGTGAATGGTGGTGAAGTAGAGCTTGAGCGCGCCGTTGTAGTGCCCCCTGACGACCCGTTCCCCGAAGAAAACCCCATCGTTGCCGACGCTGCCGAAGCGCTGGTCGTCGAAGTAGTTGGCGAACCCGAGATCGCGGATCTCCAGAAGGCGCCCCAGGAAATGCGTTTCGTCGGCGGGGGTGATGGCACGAAGCGTGAGGGTGAAGCGATTTCCCCGGATGAAGTGGGGGGACATGGCCTCGCTGGAGTATCCCACGGGAGAGATGGAGACGTTGGGGGACGAAAAGGAGAGATCCACCCGGGCCGGAGCGGTGAGATACTGGATCGTGTGGGCGTGGCGGTCCTTTTTGCCGCCGTAGCGGATGTCCTGAAGGCTCAATCCCGATGCCCGGGCCGCTTCCCGCAGGGCATCCAGCGTGTTCCACCCCCGTTTTTCCAGGCGGTACACGCGGAGCGACGCACGTTCTCTTTTCTCTGCGAGCGGAAGGGAGATTATTTCCTCGACGAAGAATTCCTCGGGTGTTCCCTTGATCTTCACTGCCACCGCTCCCGTCCTTTGTCGTCGTGCCCGCGAAGGGCGCTCCGGAACGTTTTGTCCGACGGAGGAACGGCCCGCCCGGAACGAACGTGTCTCGGTCTCATGCGGCGGAGGTCTGTTGTTTGGACATGCGCAGGGCGTCCAGAAGTTCCGGCAGGCTCATGTCCTCGTTTCCGCTGTAAAAATGGAGGCCGAACCGCAGATGCGGCTCCAGGGAAATCAGTCGATCATTGTCCTTCGTCATGTGGAACAGCGTTTCCTTCATACGTCCCATGACGGTTTTCGCCCCCGACTGCGGTGTTTCGGGGAGGAGGATACAGAGCGAATTGTCCTGGAGCAGAAAAGCCAGATCCGTGTCCCGGATTTCCTCGTTGAAACGACGGCAGAGCGCCAGAAGCAGTTCGCGCCTGTTCGCCTCGCTCGTGGCTTGGGGATCGGCCTCGTTCCGTTTGAGAAAATCGAGATCCACGAGAAGGGCCGAGAGCCAGCGGCGAAAACGCCTTGCCCGGGCGATCTCGTAGGATGCCCGGGGGAAAAAGTAGGTGTCTCCGTAGAGTCCCGTTCCGGGATCCCGAGAGAAGCCGCCCTCCGCGGAAGAGCCGGAGGATGTCCGGTTCGTTGCCGCGCTATCCTGTTTCTGGGCCGAGGCACTCTGAGGGAGCAGAAACACCCAGGCCTCTCCGTCGAGCTCCTTTCGGAGAATGGCGTAGTGTTTCCCCTTGACGGTCATATGCTCGAGTGCGGAGGGAAAGAGCATCTCCCCTTCCTGTTCCTGAAGGTCTCCGAGGGACGTTCCCACGAGATCGAGAAGTGCCTTGCTCGCGTCCTGGAACATGCCGTCTCTGCCGATGACCGCGAAAGGCAAAGGGAAGGAATCGAGGGAGGATGTCGGCCGTTGTTCCATCCCGTTCGCCTCGAAAAGTTCGGTTGCTGTGGTCTCGTTTGACGGAGCGCTCCGACGTTGTGCGGGTTTCGCTGCTTCGGCCTCCGGTACAGCGATGCCCCCGAGTATGATCGCTCCGGAGAAGATCAGTGCCGTTCCGCCCCATGCCACAACGGGAGGAAGGCCGAAGTGAAGCGACGTGAGGGCGAGGGCCAGTCCCTGACAGAGCGCCTGAAGTCCGAGAGAGGCACCGTTTCCCTTCAGCCTGCCGAGAGGAATGTAGACGGCGCTGGACACGATATAGGCACCACCTGCGGCGATCCAGAGGGGAAGCGGAATGTTCGCGGAGGTCCCTTCGCCTCCGGCCATCAGGGCGCCTCCGAGAAGAAGAATGGAAAGGAAGGGGGGCAGGGTGATCCAGTCGAAGAGGTGGCTCATACAGGTGCGCACCATCCTTCGTTGCGAAAAGAAGGGTCTGGTGATGTGCAAGCTGTTGTCCCGTACATGAAACTGCCTCCCCGTCGTGAATGGAGCCGACGCGGCCGCTGGCCGCGTTTCTTCGTGCCGCAACTCGAAGGCGTTCCCCGCAAGTGTCGGGAAAACGCGCTCCGTTCTTCCGCGAGCCCCGTCCCGCGACGTGTTCCTTCCGGAGCAGCATGACGGCGGGACCGAGGCCGTACAGTTATACCATAAAAGGGAAGAGGGCAAGCATACTGCCAACGCAATCCTCACGGAGGGACGGACATGTGTTACAATAAACTCCGCATTTTTTCCGGGGCAAGCCCCCAAGGAGGACGTTATCATGCAGATGCCGGTACAGTTCAGTCTCGACGAACTTCTCTCCATGCTCATGGCCCGCATGGATTCCATGGCCGTCGCGGAAGAGAACATGAAGACCAAATTCAACATCTTTGCCCGGGTTCTCTACAAAAAGGGACTTCTCACGGACGAGGAGATCCTTGAGTCCATCCGGGAGGAACACCGGGTTCTCAAGGAACTGGGACTCATCGCCGAAATGCCCGGGGAGGACATGCTCAAAGCCGTGGCGGACAACATGTTCCAGTGGATCAAGGGAGACGTGAAGGCCATCAAGAAGGGCATGGAGGAGTACGAGAAGAAACTGCGGGAGTACGCCGCCCAGGAGGCGCGGAAGCCCAAGATCGACGTGGCTCCCTCGAACGTGCTCTCCCAGCTCGACCGTCTGAGCGGCAAGAAACCCGGAGGCGGCAAGCTCATCATCTAGCGGAGACGCCCCGGTTTCCACCGGGATCGCCTTCCTGACGGGGTATCTCCGGAGGTACGCTCCCTCGCGGAGCGATCCGGACATCTTCGATCTGCAAGGGGGGCGTTTTGCCCGTGTCGCAGGACAGAACCGTTTTCTCGCACCTTCGCTCCGGAATCCGCAAAGCGTGGCTCGGAATGGCCCGGCGGGGACGGTACGTGTTGCTCTGTGACGTCGCCGTCCTCGTCCTGGCGGTCTATCTGGGATACGCCCTGCGTCTTACGCTGTTTCTTCCCCGCTTCTATCTCGGAGATTTTGTTCTCGCCTCCCTGCTCTTTCCGGGATGCGTCACCGGTGTGTTCGCCGCAGCGGGACTCTACCGCGTGCTCTGGCCCCAGGCCAGCGTGGAGGAATTCCTGCGTCTCGCCCGCTGGTACGCCCTCGGAGTACTCCTTTTCGTCCTTGTGGACAAACTTTTCACGCGACTGCTCATCCCACGGACGACCCTGGCCATCATGGCGGGGGCGGGGATTCTCTTTCTGGGGGCGGTGCGCCTTTCCTGGCGTCTCTGCCGGAGCGGCGGCGGTGACGCGGTGAAGAGCCGGGCCCGAGGGCTCATCGTGGGCGCCGGGGAGGCGGGAACGCTTCTCGTGCGTGATCTGCTCCGGGGCGGCGGCGATGTGCTCCCCCTCGGGTTCGTGGACGACGATCCGGCAAAGACCAACATGGAGATCGCCGGAGTGCGGGTTCTGGGGAGCACTGCCGCGCTTCGGGAACTGGTGGAGACGTTGCGGGTGGAGGTGCTTCTCATCGCCCTTCCCACCGTGGCGGGACACGTGGTGCGGAACATTCTCGACGACGTGGCGGAGACGGGCGTGCAGGTGCGCGTTCTCCCCAGCCTTCGCGAGCTGGCGGGAGGAGCGGTGAGTGTGAGCCGCCTGCGCACCGTCCGTCTGGAAGACCTTCTCTGCCGGGAGGCGATCCGGCTTGACCTGGAGGGCATCGACGGCATTCTCCGGGGGCGGACCGTGCTCGTCACCGGAGCGGGAGGATCCATCGGCAGTGAGATCTGCCGGCAGGTGCTGGCCCACGGTCCACGGGAGCTGGTGCTTCTCGGGCATGGGGAGCATTCCATCTACACGCTTCTGGAGGAGCTGGGAAACCTCAGACCGGTTCCTCCGTTGCGGGCGGTCATCGGTGACGTGGCGGATGCCCGAACCATGGAAGGCCTTTTCCGAGAGACCCGTCCGGGCGTGGTGTTCCACGCCGCCGCGCATAAACACGTCCCTCTCATGGAGTTCAATTCCCGGGAGGCGCTTCGGGTGAACGCCCTCGGTACATGGACCGTGGCGCGCCTCGCCGGGGAATATGGCGCGGAGCGCCTGGTGCTCATCTCCACGGACAAGGCGGTGAACCCCACGAGCGTCATGGGGGCCACCAAGCGACTGGCGGAGATGCTGCTCCAGGAGGCCCAGGGCGCCTATCCCGGAACGGCCTATCTGGCGGTGCGCTTCGGGAACGTCCTCGGCAGCCGGGGGAGCGTGGTTCCCAAGTTCGAGAAGCAGATCAGGGAGGGCGGTCCCCTGACGGTAACCCATCCGGAGATGCGGCGCTACTTCATGCTCATTCCCGAGGCGGTGAGCCTGGTGCTCCAGGCTGCGGCCATCGGCGAGGGGGGCGAGCTCTTCGTGCTCGACATGGGTGAACCCGTGCGCATCGCCGCTCTGGCGGAGATGCTCATCCGTCTTCACGGCTACAGACCCGACGGGGATATTCCCATTGTCTACACCGGGCTCCGTCCCGGGGAAAAACTTTTCGAGGAACTCTTCTACGATCCGGATCATGTTCTGCGGACCACGCACGAAAAAATCTTCGCCACCCGCCTCGAAGCGAGATCCGGCGAACGCCTGGCCGAGGCGCTCACCAGTGCCCTCGCCGGAGGTGACGAGGCGGCGAGGACGTTACTCCGGGCGTGGGTGCCCACCTATGCTCCCGGAGGCGGAACGCCTGCGGAGGAGTGTCCGGCGTGAGACGGGCTCTTGCGGCGGAGTCGAGGACAAAACGCTCTTTCGATGTGGCCGTCTCCGGGGCGGTGCTGATCCTGTTTTCGCCGCTCTTCGCGTTGCTGGCGCTGCTGATCCGTCTTCGTCTCGGCTCGCCGATCTTCTTTCGGCAGATGCGCCCCGGGCTGTTAGGGAAACCCTTTTTGATGGTGAAATTCCGTACCATGACCGATGCCAGGAATGCGGAGGGACAGCTTCTTCCCGATGGCGAGCGCCTGACCCCCTTCGGGCGTTTTCTGCGGAGCACGAGCCTGGACGAACTTCCCGAGCTGTGGAACGTCCTCCGGGGGGACATGAGCCTTGTGGGGCCACGCCCCCTCCTGTTGGCCTATCTGGACCGCTATTCTCCGGAGCAGGCCCGCCGGCACGAGGTGCGTCCGGGCATCACCGGTCTCGCCCAGGTGAACGGCCGCAACGCCCTCACCTGGGCGGAGAAGTTCCGCCTCGACGTGGTTTACGTGGACACCTGGACCTTCGGCCTTGACCTGCGGATTCTGGCGAAGACCGTCGTCGCCGTGCTCCGCCGGGAGGGGATCGCCGCGCCGGGGCAGAGCACGGTGGAGGAATTCCGAGGGAACGGCGAGGAACGGAGGTGAGCGGATGGGACGCTTCGTGGTCGGTGCCGGAGGGCACGGCAAGGTGGTGCTGAGTCTCCTCCAGGCGTGCGGTCTCGCCGTGGAGGCCGTGCTTGACGATGCCTCTTTCCGATGGGGGGAGACGCTTCTCGGTGTTCCCGTGACGGGGCCGACGGAGTTGCTCCTCGGGTTCGACGAACCGCGGGCGGTTCTCGCGGTAGGGGGCAATGCCTGCCGTCTTTCCCTGGCGCGCCGCTTTTCCCGGGTGCACTGGGAGACGGCGATCCACCCCCGGGCGTGGGTGCACGAATCGGTCCGGATCGGTCCCGGCACGGTGGTCTTCGCCGGAGCGATCCTTCAGCCGGGAACGGAAATCGGAGCGCACTGCATCGTCAACACGGGAGCTCTTGCGGACCATGACTGCCGTATCGGGGAGGGAGTGCACCTTGCGCCGGGAACGTGCCTCGCCGGAGGCGTGACTTTGGGAAAGGGCGTCTTTTTCGGCGTGCGGAGCGCGGCGATTCCCGGCGTCTCCGTCGGGGACTGGACGGTCGTGGGGGCCGGGGGCGTGGTGGTACGGGATCTTCCGGAGCGCGTCGTCGCCGTGGGTGTGCCCGCTCGACCTCTGCGAACCCTTCGGAAGGAAGAAGCTCCGGAGGAGGAGTGATTTTCCGGGAGGCGAACGACTTCCGGAAAGGGCGATCCCTGGAGAAAACGCTTCTTGCTTCTTAAGTGTGCCGTGAAAACGCGGCACGCGAGGGGCGATGTCGAGGCCTTGCCGGCCAGGTTCGTGAAGCGGAAAGCGACGCGAAGGCGCGCCGCGGAAAAAGGCAGGAGGATGTCATGAGCGATCGTATCGCAGCACAGGAGACACAGTCCCGCATCTATCTCTCTCCGCCGCACATGAGCGGGTGCGAGATGGACTACGTCAAGGAGGCCTTCGACACCAACTGGATCGCGCCGCTGGGGCCCCACGTGGATGCTTTCGAGAGGGAGCTTGCCTCTCGGGTGGGCGTGCCGGGGGCGCTTGCCCTCAGTTCGGGAACGGCGGCGCTTCACCTCGCCATCAAGCTGCTCGGAATTCGGCGGGGCGACCGGGTCTTCTGCTCCTCCCTCACTTTTTCCGCCAGCGTGAACCCCGTGCTCTACGAGGGAGGCGTTCCGGTCTTCCTCGACGCGGAGCCGGAGTCATGGAACATGTCCCCCCCTGCGCTCGAGCGGGCTCTCGCCGACGCCGACCGGGAAGGAGCCCTTCCCAAGGCGGTGATCGTGGTGCATCTCTACGGACAGAGCGCGGACATGGATCCCCTTCAGGAACTTTGCGGCAGATACGGCGTTCCCCTCGTGGAGGACGCGGCGGAATCCCTGGGCGCCACCTACAAGGGCAGGGAGAGCGGCACGTTCGGCGTCTACGGAATCTATTCCTTCAACGGGAACAAGGTCATCACTACCGGCGGTGGCGGCATGCTCGTGGCACACGATCCCGAGGCGATCCGGAAGGCCCGCTTCTGGGCGACCCAGGCCCGCGATCCGGCGCCGCACTACCAGCACTCGGAGATCGGCTACAACTACCGCATGAGCAATCTCCTCGCCGCAGTGGGGCGAGGGCAGCTCACCGTGCTGGACGACCGCATCCGGGCTCGACGGGCCATCTTCGAGCGGTACGTCGCGGCGTTGGGCGATCTTCCCGGAGTGACCTTCATGCCCGAACCGGCCTGGAGCCGTTCCAACCGGTGGCTTTCCGTGCTCACCCTCGACCCGGGCGCCACGAAGCACACCCCCGCGGAACTCCTCGCCGCCCTGGAGGCGGAGAACATCGAGGCCCGTCCCGTCTGGAAACCCATGCATCTGCAGCCCGTCTTCTCCGGGGCTCTTTTCTATCCGCATGGCGGTGTCGCGCCCGAAGCCGCATCCCGGGGTGAACCGGATCCCCGGGGAAGCAGCGTGTCGGACCGTCTCTTCGCCACGGGGCTCTGCCTTCCCTCCGGATCGGGGCTTGCCGAGGAGGAGCAGCATCGAGTGATCCGGTGCGTGCGGCGCTGCCTCGAAGCGAGGACGTGAGGACCTGCCCGTCGTGAGTGCCTTGGTAACGTGGAAGAAACGGAAGGGGCTGTTTTTCGGCATGCGGTTCGGCGACACCGCTCCTGAAGCGGCGCGGCGTTGCGGTTTCGTTGACGGGGAGGATCGTTTCCGGTGAACTCCGGCGCTGCGCCGAGGCTTCTCTTCGTCGCCACTGTCGCGGTGACTCTTCGGAGCTTTCTCCTGCCCTACGCGCGGTATTTTCGCTCTCTGGGCTGGCGGGTGGACGGCGCCGCCGACGGCGTCTCCGGATGTCCTTCCTGCGCCGCCGCTTTCGACGCGGTGCACGATGTACCCTTCTCCCGAAATCCCCTGGCCGTGACATCGCTCGCGACGGCTGCGAAGCGCCTTCGCCTTCTCGCGGAGACGGAAGGATACGATCTTGTGCACGTCCACACCCCCGTGGCGGCCTTCGTCACCCGCTTGGCCCTGCGACGGCTGCGGTCCCGTGGGCTTCGCGTGGTTTACACGGCCCACGGATTCCACTTTTTCGAGGGAGGTCCACCTCTGCGGAACGCGCTTTTTCTGGCGCTGGAGAAACTCGCCGGGAGCTGGACGGACCGGCTCGTGGTGATCAACGGCGAGGACGAGACGGCGGCGCGGCGTCACCGACTCGTGCCGCCGGAACGGCTTCGTCTGTTCCCCGGAGTGGGTGTGGATACCGCCGTCTTCGCCCGGGAAAGCGTGGATCCCGGGTGCGTCGCCGCGGTGCGGAAAGAAATGTGCCTTCCCGAGGGGGCTCCCTTCTTTCTGATGGTGGCGGAGTTCAATCCGGGCAAGCGCCATCGAGATCTGCTGCGGGCCTTCGCAGGACTACCGCCTCTTGCGCCTGCGCCGCACTTGGTCTGCGCCGGCGAGGGGCCGCTTCTGGAGGAGACGAAGCGGCTTGCGGCGGAGTTCGGCGTGGCGGAACGAGTTCACTTTCCCGGCTACCGCCGGGATGTGAAGGTGCTGCTCAAGGGCGCCGCCGCTCTCGTGCTCCCCTCCGAGCGGGAGGGGCTTCCGGTGAGCGTCCTCGAAGCGCTTGCCATGGAGACCCCCGTGATCGGGGCGGATGCCCGGGGAATCCGGGATCTGCTCCGGAGCGACTGCGGTCTTCTCGTTCCCGTGGGGGACACGGTCGCGTTGTGCACGGCCCTCTGCCAGGTCCTCACCCGCCCGGAGGAGGCGCGAGCCCGGGCGGACCGGGGGCGCCGCCGGGCTCGCGAAATGGACACGTCACGTCTGCTTGCTCTTTCCGAGGCGCTCTACCGGGAGCTTTTGGGAATGGGATGAGCGCCTGAAAAAAGAAAAAACGAAAAACGCTTCCGGGGTTCGTTCTCCGAACCGGATCGCTCGTCGGATCACGCCTTGTCCCCTCTGGGAGGACAAGGGTATGTGCGGAAAAAAAGGAGTCGTGTTCGTCCATGAACTATCGCATCGGTGTCGTCGGATTGGGATATGTGGGCATTCCTCTTGCCGTGGCCTTCGCGAGAAAGTTTCCCGTCGTGGGCTACGACATCGACGAGGAACGCGTCAAAGGGCTCCGGAACGGGTTCGACCGCACCGGAGAAGTCTCGCCGGAGGAGCTTCGGGCGTCGTCGCTCCGGGTCACCTCCCGACCGGAGGANNCTTCGGGAGTGCAACGTTCTGGTCGTCACCGTGCCCACCCCCGTGGACCGGTGGAACCGGCCCGATCTCGGTCCCGTGATCCGGGCCACCGAGGCGGTGGGTTCCGTGCTTTCTCCCGGGAGCATCGTGGTCTACGAATCCACGGTCTATCCCGGGGTCACGGAAGAGATCTGCCGCCCCCTGCTCGCCCGGGTGTCGGGACTTACGCCGGGCGAGGATTTCACGGTGGGCTATTC
>DIMS01000071.1 GCA_002425685.1 Synergistaceae bacterium UBA5560
TGTGGACCAGCCCCTTTTCCTCGAGCAGCGACAGGGTCCTGTACAGCGACACCTTGTTCACCCGCTTCCCCGTGAAGCGGGTGAACGTGTCTTTCCAGGAAAGGGGTCTCCCTTCCCCGAAAAGAATGCGCAGCACCTCTTTCCGGAGTTCCGTGGGCCGTATTCCCCTTTCCCTGAGAAGGTCTTCCGGGCTTCTCATCGGGCCGCGAAGACACAAACGGGATAGTTGCACTCCCTGCATTTCCTGCACATTCCTCCCACGCCCCACCGTCTCACTTCCGCAGCCGTGGGAATGAGGCCCGCAAAGAGACGGTTCAGCAGGGGGTCCAGGC
This sequence comes from Synergistaceae bacterium UBA5560, assembly GCA_002425685.1. Lineage (GTDB taxonomy): Bacteria > Synergistota > Synergistia > Synergistales > Aminiphilaceae > Aminiphilus. The sequence continues at coordinate 333 of DIMS01000071.1, forward strand.
TTGTCCACTCGTCGTGGACCACGCAGGCGGGTGCACCCACGATCTTCGTCTCGCCCGCGAGGGCGAGCATGAGATGAGCGCCCGGAATCGCGGGGACACCTCTGAACCTGACCTCATCCGCCACCGAAGCGATGGCGCCGGCGGTCCTGTCGTCGGGGTCCACGCTCATGCCCCCCGTGGCGATCACCAGCTCCGCCCCCTGTTCGATGAACGTCCGGATGGCGTCGGCGATCTCTTCTCTTTCGTCCCCCACCACCGCATGCCCCATAAGGGATGCTCCGTACCCTGCAAGCTTGCCCTGAAGCTTCGGGGCGAAACCGTCACGGATCCTTCCTTCAGCCAGTTCCTTTCCGGTGGTCACCAGGGCTGTCTTGAGAGGGGCGAAGGGAAACACCGTCATGGGCAGAGTCGCCTCTTCGCCCCTGCTGACCTGTTCCTTCCTCATGGTGAGGGGGACGATCCTGATGCCCGCAACCCGCTCGCCCTTTTTCACGGGAACCTTGTTGGCCACTGTTGCGACGATCCAGTCGGGATCGTCGTTGATCCTGTGAATACTTTCTTCGTCATAGACCAGGAGCCCGTTCCAGAGGGCCGAGAGGGACACTTTCCCCTCCTCCGGCGCCTCAGACGAAATCCCCTCGCCGCTGAGACGTTCGGCCAGCCTTGACGCGGCATCGTCCTCGTGGACATCCCCATCCTCCAGTTCCAGAACAGAGATGGATTCCTTCCCCATGGACTTCAGCATGGGGATGTCCTCCTCCCGGAGAACCTGCCCCTTTTTGAAGCGGGCGCCCTTGAATCCCGTCTTCACGTCGATCTGGGTCATATCATGGGAAAGGGTCATGCCGAGCGCGTCTTCCACGTGAACGTAGCTGATTTTCGCCATAAAAAAAGTGTCCCCCGCCTTCTCGTTGCCTTGAATGACTGCAACATGGTTGCAATGGAATTATAGCATGGGTGCAGAATGTATGGGGTATACAGTTCTGTTTGTTTATTGAACGAGAATGACGTTTATGCTATCATCAATCCAATTGTGACCGTATGCACAATACCTGCAAAGGCAGAAGTAAAGGGGAAAAGGAGGGGAATCATGGCTTTCAGCGTTGATGAGATCCGCGAAAGGTCCAGGAAAATCGCCGAACCCTGGCGGAACGGCAAGGGAGGTCTCATTCCCATTCTGCAGGCCGTTCAGGAGCAGATGGGATATCTTCCGCCGGAGGCCCTGGAGACCATATCCAGGGAACTGAAAATACCGTCCTCGGAGATTTACGGTGTAGCAACGTTCTACGCCCAGTTTCACCTCAAGCCCAGGGGGCGACACATTGTCCGTGTCTGTCGGGGCACTGCCTGCCACGTTCGAGGCAGCCTTCAGCTTATGCAGAAACTCAAGGAGATGCTCTCCGTCGAGGAGAACGGAACGACAGAGGATCTTCGTTTCACGCTGGAACCCGTTGCGTGTCTCGGTGCCTGCGGCCTCGCGCCGGTCATCATGGTGGACGACGACACCCACGGCAGGCTTACGGCGGACAAGCTCGGCGATGTAATCGCCCGGTACGAATAAGGAGTGGCGAAGGTTCGCACGCCATGCTTGACGATCTGTCCCAGCACATTCTCGACATTGCCGAGAACAGCGTTGCCGCAGGGGCTTCCCGTGTCGATGTGCTCCTTGCCGAGGAGGACGATCGGGGATTTCGTGTGCTTGAAATCCGGGACAACGGAAGGGGGATGGATGCGGAGATGGTGCGCCGCGTGACGGATCCTTTCGTCACGTCGCGAACGACACGACGGGTGGGACTGGGTATTCCCTTTCTCAAACAGGCGGCTGAACTTGCGGGAGGCAGTTTTTCCATCGAGTCCGTTCCAGGCTCTGGTACCTGCCTGCGCGCCGCTTTTCGGGCAGGATGGATTGATTGTCCACCCCTGGGAGATCTTCCTGCCACGGTAGTGACGTTGTTTGCGGGGTATCCCGATATCCGGTGGGTGTTCCGTTTTTCCTGCGGGGAGCGTTCCTTCGAAGTGGATCAAAAGGAAATTCTCGAAATTGTCGAAGATCCCGAACTGATGCGTACGCCCCCGGTGGCGTCGTGGCTTCGGGATTTCGTTCGAGAAGGACTTGAGGAAATGAGAACGGGAGGTGAAGTCCGTGCCCAAAGTAACGAGTCTTGAGGATCTTCGGAGGATCAAGGAACAGGCGAGCGATCTCACATCCGCCCGCTCTAAGGGCAAGGTCCGCGTCATCGTCGGCATGGGGACGTGCGGCATTGCCGCGGGCGCACGGGAGGTCATGCAGGCGGTCCTCGCCGAACTGGACAAACGGGGATTGAAGGACGTCTCCGTGGAGACCACGGGGTGCATCGGCATGTGCCAGCAGGAGCCGCTTCTCGACATCATCCGCCCCGGCGAACCGCGCATCACCTACGGCAATCTCTCCGCCGCCGACGTGCCGCGCATCGTTGCCGAACATCTCGTGAACGGCAACGTCGTCGAGGAAAAAGTCATCGGCAGAGCGGACTGAACCCGTTTCTTCCACACCCGATCGGGTAGAGCAGGGGGGCTGACACCATGGCAGTGTATCGTGCGCACGTTCTCATCTGTGGCGGGACGGGCTGCGTTTCGAGCGGCGCCCGCGAGGTGATGAGCGCGTTTAAAGAGGAATTGGCGAAGAGGAAGCTGGACCGGGAGGTCATGGTGGTCCAGACGGGGTGTCACGGTATGTGCGAGATGGGACCCATCGTGGTGGTCTATCCCGAGGGGACGTTCTACTGCCGTGTCGAGATCGGAGATGTGGCGGAGATCGTGGAGGAACATCTCTACAAGGGACGCATCGTGGAGCGACTTCTCTACTCCCTCTCCGGAAGCATCGAGAAGGTTCCCCATTACAAGGACATTCCCTTCTACAGCAAGCAGGAGCGCATTGCTCTCCACAACTGCGGCTACATCAACCCCGACAACATTGAGGAGTATATCGCCAGGGACGGCTATCAGGCCCTCGCCAAGGCCGTGAAGGAAATGTCTCCCGAGGACGTGCTCCAGGAAGTGAAGACCTCGGGCCTTCGCGGGCGCGGCGGCGGCGGGTTCCCCACGGGGCTAAAATGGGAGTTCTGCCGCAAGGCGGCGGGGACGAAAAAATACACCATCTGCAACGCCGACGAGGGAGACCCCGGCGCCTTCATGGACCGTTCCATCCTCGAGGGTGATCCCCATGCGGTCATCGAGGGGATGATGCTCGGCGCCTACGCCATGGGAGCCGACGAGGGATACATCTATTGCCGGGCCGAATACCCTCTTGCCATCAAGCGCCTCAATCGCGCCATCGGCCAGGCCGAGGAATACGGCCTGCTGGGGGAGCACATTCTGGACACGTCCTTCTCCTTCCATCTTCACGTGAAGGAAGGCGCGGGGGCTTTCGTCTGCGGCGAGGAGACGGCGCTCATGGCCTCCATTGAGGGGGAGCGCGGCATGCCCCGTCCCCGTCCCCCCTTCCCGGCGAACCGGGGACTCTGGGGAAAGCCCTCGAACATCAACAACGTGGAGACCTGGGCCAACGTTCCGGCCATCATCCGCAACGGCGGTGCCTGGTACGCCGCCATCGGCACGGAGAAGTCCAAGGGGACCAAGGTTTTCGCTCTCACCGGAAAAGTGAAACACACCGGCCTGGTCGAGGTGCCCATGGGGATCAGCATTCGTGAAATCGTCTTCGAGCTCGGCGGCGGCATCATCAACGACAAGAAGTTCAAAGCCGTCCAGATCGGAGGTCCCTCCGGCGGCTGTCTCACCGAGGAACACCTCGACCTTCCCGTGGACTACGAGTCCCTTACGGCGGCGGGGGCCATCATGGGGTCGGGCGGGCTCGTCGTCATGGACGAGGAAACCTGCATGGTGGACGTGGCCAAGTTCTTCCTGGAATTCACCCAGCGGGAATCCTGCGGCAAGTGCGTGCCCTGCAGAGAGGGTACGAAACAGATGCTCCTCCTCCTCGAAAAGATCACCGCCGGTGAGGGCACCATGGAGGACTTGACGACCCTGGAGGAACTCGCTCACATGGTGAAGGACATGTCCCTCTGCGGACTCGGCCAGACCGCGCCGAATCCGGTGCTCACCACGCTGCGCTACTTCCGGCACGAGTACGAGGCGCACATCCGGGACAGGAAATGCCCTGCCTTGGCCTGTACCAAACTCATCACCTACGCCATTGACAGGGAAAAATGTCGCAAATGCGGATTGTGCGCGAAAAAGTGCCCTGTGGATTGCATTGCCGGAGATCGACAGACACCCTACGTGATCGATCAGGACCGCTGCATCAAGTGCGGTTCCTGCTTCGAGGTCTGTCCCTTCTCCGCGGTGACGAAGAGCTGACGGACCGTTGCCGAAGACGGAACGGCACTCGTGACGGAGGGAGACGCAATGAAGGAGATCATCCTCACCATAGACGGAAAACAGTGTAGCGGCGTCGCGGGCGAGACCATCCTGGAGGTGGCTCAGAAGAACGAGGTGACCATTCCCACCATGTGCTATCTCAAGGGCCTCACCCCCATCGGTGCGTGCCGTATGTGCGTGGTGGAGGTGGAGAAAAACCCCAAACTCCTCACGTCCTGCACCACGCCCGCCCAGGATGGCATGGTGGTGCACACGACAACGGAGAAGCTGTTCAACTACCGAAAGCAGGTGTTGGAACTTCTCTTCGCCGGTCGGAATCATTTCTGCATGTACTGCTCCCAGAGTGGCGACTGCGAGTTGCAGCGCCAGGCCATCGAACACGGTATGGATTCGGTGCGTTACCCCTATCTCTACGCGGACTTCTCCAACGACGCGACGCACCCGGAGATTCAGTTGGATCACAACCGTTGTATTCTTTGTCTTCGCTGCATCCGCATCTGCGCGGAGAAGGTAGGCGCCCACACCCTGGATCTTCAGAAGCGGGGCTGGAACGCCACGGTGGTGGCCGATCTGGGAAAGAAGCTCGGCGAGAGCGATACCTGTGTGAGCTGTGGTGCCTGTGCTCAGGTCTGTCCTACGGGAACCATCACGCTCCGCGAGTTCGCCTATCGAGGCAAGCGGAGCCAGTGCGACGACGCGGTGGAGAGTGTCTGCCCGCTCTGTTCCGTTGGGTGCCGGTTCAAAGCCTATGTCCGGACCGGCAGCATCACCCGCGTGGAAGGGCTCGGCACGGAAGAGCCCGACGGAGGGCAGCTCTGCCACAAGGGACGCTGGTGGCTTCCGCAGTCCACGGAACGGGATCGCGTGACGGTCCCCATGATCCGGGACGGTGCGGGTTATCGCGAGGCCTCCTGGGACGAAGCGTTGAGTTTCGTGGCGGCGAAGTTCAAGCCTGCCTATGAACGGGGCAAGGCGGGAGCGTTGCTGTCCAGCCTGTGCACGGACGAGGAGTTGTCCCTGTTCTCCGGCCTCTTCCGGAGTGGGCTCAAGATGGAAAAAGTGGATACCTTCGACGGCGACGTGCTCCGCGGGTTCATCAAGGGGCTTGATCCCTTCCGCGTTCAGGGTGTCCGCCCCTTCACGGCGGCGCATCACATTCTGGACAGCGATTGCATCGTCACGGTGTGCGCCGATCCCCAGGAGGAAGCTCCCGTCGTGGCCAGTTACGTCCGAGTGGCGGTCCTTCGGGATGGCGCGAAACTGCTGAACATCTCCTGTGGTGAGGATCCGTTCAAAGGGATCACGGACGTGCATGTGACCATGCCTGGGAAGGCCATCAGACCCGAGTTTCTCAACGCCCTGGCGAAGACCATCGCTTCACTGCACCTTTCCGAGAGCGATACAGGAACAGCCCGAGAGGCCCTTGAGCCCTACCGGGAATCCCTGGCGCAGTGTGCGACCATCGCAGGAACGGATCCGAAAGTTGTGGAGGAGATCGCGGCCTGCCTCATACAGGCGAAAAAGCCTGTTTTCGTTCTCGGCGGTTGCGCAGCGAAGAACCCCGATACGGTTACGGCGGCGGTAAACGTAGCCATCGCGAGCAGGGCTTTCTTCGACGACGGCCTCGGTGTGGTTCCCCTTGTGACAAGTGGCAACAGTCTTGGCGCGGCAAACACAGTGTGCGCCTCCGAGAGCTGGCTTGGCGAGGAGGACCTGGAGTTTCTCTATGTCTTCTCCACGGGACTCATTCCCGAGGACGAGACGATGCTCGCGTCGATCTTCCGGACGCGCTTCGTGGTGGTGCAGACCCCCTATCTCGTCCATCCCCTGGTGAACATGGCGGATGTGCTCCTTCCTGCTCCCGCGTGGTACGAGCGAAGCGGTCACTACTGTACCATCGAAGGCGAGCGGCGCCGGCTCAATGTGATCGTTCCGCCCAAGGGAGAGGTCCGGGGGCTGTCCACCGTTCTCGACGATCTCGCCAAGGATCTGGGCATCTCCATCGAGCGCCCCGCCGTCCCCCCCTGCGAAGCGGTGTTCGCATCCCGGGTGGCTCCGTCGGCGGCACAGATGGTTCTGAAGTAGGAGGTGTCGGCAATGGCGAAGGCAAAAATCGCAACGGTATGGCTTGAGGCGTGTGCGGGGTGTCACATGTCCTTCCTCGACATCGACGAGCGCCTCGCCGATCTGGTCGAGAAAGTGGATATCCTCTACTCGCCCGTGGTGGACGGCAAGGACATTCCCCAGGTGGACGTGGGCGTCATCGACGGTGCTCTGGGCAACGAGGAAGAAGTCCATCTCGCCAAGGAAATGCGGGAACGTTGCAAGATCCTCGTCGGATGGGGTGATTGCGCCGTTTTCGGGGGCATCAACTGCATGCGGAATTTCCTCCCCCCCGAGAAGGTCCTGGAAGAAGCCTATACGGACACGAAAAGCACCGTGAACCCGGAAAAGGTCATCCCCGGGGAAGATCTTCCGGCGCTGTTGCCCAAGGCCATCCCCATCGATCATGTGGTGAAATGCGACGTCTACATTCCGGGATGCCCTCCCGACGCGGACACTATCCTCTGGGTCTTCCAGGAGATCCTCGAAGGGCGAGTGCCCAAGGTTCCCGCGAACATGATGCGGTACGACTAGGAGGAGGGCGAAGAGCATGACCACGGCGCGCAAGATCGAAATCAATCCGGTGACCCGGATCGAGGGACACGGAAAGATCACCGTCCACCTCGACGAAGCGGGGCATGTCCAGGACGCGCGATTCCACGTCACCCAGTTCCGGGGCTTCGAGGTTTTTTCCAAGGGTCGTGATTTCCGGGAAATGCCGGTCATCACGCCCCGCATCTGCGGCATCTGCCCCGTAAGCCACCACCTCGCGGCGGCCAAAGCCTGCGACGCCATTCTGGGGGTGGAGATCACGCCGAGCGCCCACAAGCTTCGGGAGCTCATGCACATGGGACAGTTCGTCCAGTCCCACGCGCTTTCCTTTTTCCACCTGTCCAGCCCGGATCTGCTCTTCGGGTTCGATGCGGATCCGGCCATCCGCAACGTTGTTGGCCTGGCCAGGCAGTTTCCCGAGCTGGCCGTCAAGGGGATTTCGCTGCGCAAGTTCGGTCAGGAAATCATCAAGACCCTTGGCGGCAAGAAAGTACACCCCTGGCACAGCATTCCCGGCGGAGTGAACAGGAGTCTCCGGCAGGACGAGCGCGACGAGATCGTCAGAGATCTTCCCGCGATGAAGGCCATTGTCCGTGAAGCCCTGGACCTGATCAAGAACTACCTCGCCGAAAAGGGGGAGGAGGCGAAACGGTTCGCCACCCTCGAAACGGCCTTTCTGGGACTGGTGAACGGAGGCTTTCTTGAACTCTACGACGGGGACATTCGTTTCCGCGGTCCCAGAGGGCGCATCATCGACGAGTTTCCGGACTGGGAGTACCTCGATCACATCGGTGAACACGTGGAGGCCTGGAGCTATCTCAAATTTCCCTTCTACCGCGGGTTGGGCTATCCCAACGGCAGCTACCGCGTCGGTCCTCTGGGTCGTGTCAACGCCTGCGACGACATTGCCACCCCCGAGGCATCGGCGGAGCTGGCGGCTTTCCGGAAGCTCACCGAGGACGGTGTGGTGCACTACACCATGTATTATCACTATGCCCGGCTCATCGAAACCCTCTACGGGCTGGAGCGGATCGAGGAACTTCTCGACGACGAGGACATCATGGGGAGCGATCTTCGGGTTCATTCCCGGGAACTCTACCCCGAGGGAATCGGCGTCATCGAGGCACCCCGGGGAACGCTCATCCACCATTACGAGGTGGACGATCGGGGGGCCATCACGAGGGTAAACCTCATCGTTGCCACGGGGCACAACAATTTCGCCATGAACAAGGGCGTGGAACTTGTGGCTAGGGACTATATCAAGGACGGCAAGGTCACGGAAGGAATCATGAACCGCCTGGAGCACGTGATTCGCTGCTACGATCCGTGTCTTTCCTGCTCCACCCATGCGGTGGGGAAGATGCCTCTGCGCCTCCAGGTGTTCGACGCCAAGGGCGCTCTGCTCTCTGATCAGGAGAGATCCTGAGCCGCGGGACCGGAGAAGAAGCGTGCGTTCTGTCTGTGATCTGTTCGGAAGCGAAGGGGCCGTTCGGCCCCTTCGCTTCTTCCGGGTGGTATGTGTTCGCGAGGTGTGTGTGCCGCGGACGAACGCGCCTGTTCCTTTCCGAAGAATGTCCGTGGCGTGGTGGCGAAGCGAGGTGTTTTGCGGTGCGCGTGCATGTCATAGGTTACGGAAATCCCTTTCGCCAGGACGATGGAGTGGGGCATGTCCTGGCGCCACAGGTCGCGGCCTGGCTGGAGGGACGGGGAGAAACGGTGACGCTTCACCTGGATCACCAGCTTCTTCCCGAGGTTGCGGCAGATCTGGCCGATGCGGAGATGGTACTCTTCGTCGATGCCTCCGTCTCCGTGGTGTCCTCCGAGGTGGGATACATGTTCGTTCCTGTCGTTCCGGACGGGGGCTCGGAATCGCTGAATATCCATTCCTTTGGCCCGGGATGGATTCTTCGCCTTGCGGAGGAACTCGGGCATCCTCTTCGCGAGGCATGGATGCTTTCCGTAAGCGGCGTCTCCTTCGATTTCGACGATGCACTCACACCGGAGTGCGTGGAGAGGGTCGTCGCAGCGTTCGCGGCATTCCGGAAATGGTGGGAGGAGCGAAGCGCCGTCGAGCCGCCGTGGAAGTGAACGACGGGGCGGATGGGGCCTGACGGAAAGGCGCATCCTTTTATCGAAAAGAGACGTGTTACAAGAAAATATATTTCCCTGGAAGGACAAGGCGGGGGCGATTTCATTGATGAGATCGTCCCCGCCTTGTCATTCCACGAAAAACAGAGACTAAGTGTAATATATTTAGGAAAAGAGGGTCTTAATAGGCGTTTTATTTCATTATAAA
>DIMS01000072.1:0-8062 GCA_002425685.1 Synergistaceae bacterium UBA5560
GCTCATCCGGTAAAAGGGGCCCCGGAACTCGACGCTCCGGATCGTCGCGGGATGCCCGTCGTGGCTTGCCGCGTCGAGAACGCGGATATGCTCCGGGCGTATGGCCTCCAGCCAGTCCCCCCGCTCGATGAAGTTGATCGTTCCGATGAAGTCGGCGACGAAGACCGACGCGGGTCTCTCGTAGATCTGGGTGGGCGTGCCGATCTGCTCCAGCTCGGCCTCGTTCATCACCACCACACGGTCCGCCATGGTCAGTGCCTCCTCCTGATCGTGGGTGACCATGACGGTGGTGATGCCCAGCTCCTTCTGGAGCGAGCGAATCTCCTGGCGCAGCTCCGCCCGGACCTTCGCGTCCAGGGCGGAAAGCGGCTCGTCGAGGAGAAGCATCTCCGGCGAGGGAGCGAGAGCCCTTGCGAGGGCGACGCGCTGCTGCTGCCCCCCCGACATCTGCGCCGGATACTTGTTCCCCAGGTGCTCCAAGTGGACGAGACGGAGCACCTCCCGGACGCGGGCGTCGGTCTCCTGCGCCCCCATTCCTTTACAGGCGAGACCGTAGGCGATGTTTTTTCGGGCGGTCATGTTGGGAAAGAGCGCGTAGGACTGGAAGACGATGCCGAAGCGGCGCTCCGCCGGAGCGATCCGGGTGATGTCCCGCCCCCGGAGGAGGACGTTCCCCTCATCGGGGGATTCGAGCCCGGCGACGATCCGGAGCAGTGTCGTCTTGCCGCACCCCGAGGGGCCGAGAAGACAGACGAACTCCCCCTTCGCCAGGGAAAAGGAAATGTTCCGCAGCGCCGAAAACGAGCCGAACCGTTTGGAGATTCCCCTGATGTCCAGATATGCGTCGCTCATGCGGCCCTCCCCGGGCTTTTTCTCCGCCCTTTCGTCGCCTAGGGCGGAAAAACTCCTGTTCCTGCCCGCTTTTTTCGGCGATTATATCGGCGGGGGGTCACAGTTCCGCTACAGGAGGATGACCGTTCTGCAAAGAGCACGGAGGGGCGAGCGAAAAGGAGCGGGAAGGAACACGCGGACACCCGGCGAGCCCGAGGCAATGCCGAGAACCGTTTCCGGCGCGTGTGGATTCAGTACGTGTACCGGTTCAGTAGTACCCCCTTCCGGGCATGAGGTGGCGCACGCCTCCCTTCGGGTCGAGCACGTCGCCGCGCCGCCGAGGAATCAGGTGGATGTGACAGTGAAACACGGACTGCCCCGCCACGGCGCCGCAGTTGACACCGATGTTGAACCCCTCGACGGACGCATCCTTTTCGAGGATATCCTCCCGGAGAGCATGCAGAAGCGCGTTGCAGCAGAGTACTTCCTCCGGGGTCAGATCGAACCAGTCCGCCACGTGACGCCTGGAAACGATCAGAGAGTGCAGCTTTGAGACGGGAAAGCCGTCCCGGAACGCACAGGCCAAGGCGTTCTCCGCAACGAGTCGCTCCCTGCCGAGAGCGCAGAAGGGACAATCCGCCCGGAGCGTTTCCCCCCCGCGCCCGTCTCCACCTCCGCTTCCGCACCTCTCCTCTTTTCCGTCCTCTTTCCTCGTCTTTTTCGTCCTTTTTTCCTCCAGATCCATGTTTGTTCCCCCTCCTCGTCACCCTTCGAGATGCCGCGGGACTCTACGTCCTCCAGCCCTCAGGAGGACCTCCACCGCAACCAGAGAGGCCGAACTGTTTGCGAACAGAGGATTTTTTGTCCTCTCTGTGACGCGTCCGCTCTTTCGTCTCTCTTCTTCCACATCTCCGGCGGAGGTTACTTACCGCACGCTCAAACCGAGATGTGCGAACCGTCAACCTTCGCTTTATTCCATTAAGAAAGAGAACCGACATCGGATCGCACCGCAGGAAACAAAACCGCCCTACAGAGCGACCAGTGCGACATTCCCGTTCACTGTACTCCACACCCCAAGAATGGCCAACGCCTCGTGTTTCCGGCAACACACCACAGGGCAGGACGCGATGCGGGCAAGGCAGGGGAAGGCTCGCCCGGAAAAGGTGTCCGCACACCGAGACACGTGACATGCCCGGAACACGTCACATCGGGGCATTGCGAAGAAACTCCCGGAAAACGCACACGCCGGGAAAAAACCCGAGAAAAAAAACGTTCGTGCCAGAGGAGTTTTTGCTCCTTTGCTGATATGCCATAGTACTTCCACTATCTCAAATAACAAAAAGGGTATAAAGTACTATAAAGATATGTTTTTATCTCCAATCACTTTGTAGTGCGACACTACAGGTTCCCGTGTCGGAAACACCATCTTATTTCCCCTGGGAGGAACGCGCGCTATGTCTTGTCGTGACCAGAAAGTCTCTAAAAGGTGTCTTTCGCAACGGATCGGCATTTTTCTGAGGGCGTTTCTCGTTCCGGCCTTGCTCCTGGGTTTTGTACCGACCCCGGGCGGCGATGCGGGACTGCTGGAGACCCCCGCGGAAGGAGCGGTCGCTTATGTCACACAGAGTGGAGCGGGAGCGAAAATCGGAAGCAGCTGGGGAAACGCCTATGGTGAAGCGGAATTCATCACCGCCTTGATTGGAGCACCCACGGGGACGGAGTTCTGGATTGCGGCAGGGACCTACCACCCTACTACCGGCATAGACCGCAGTGCGACCTTCACCCTCGTAAACGGCGTGGAACTCTACGGAGGGTTCGCCGGCACCGAGAACACCCGGGAAGGGCGGGATGTTGCGGTGAATACGACAACCCTCTCGGGCAATATCAACGATCCCGGATCGGCGACGGACAACAGCTCCCACGTGGTAACCGGCAGCGGCACGGACCAAACGGCAGTTCTGGACGGCTTCACCATCACCGGCGGTTACGCCGAGGCGGGCGGCGGCGGCGGCATGTACAACTCCGGAGGACATCCCAAGGTGGTCAACTGCACCTTCTCGGGCAACACTTCCACCGTCGGTGGCGGAGGCATGTACAACGGGACCAGTAGTCCGAAGGTGAGAAGCTGCACCTTCTCGGACAATGCCGCTGCCTATGGGGGCGCCATGGAGAACAACAACGGCAGCCCGACGATAATCAACTGTACCTTCTCGGGCAACACCGCAACCGGCACTGGCGGAGGCGCCTTGTACAACGGCAACGGCAGCAGCCCGACACTCACGAATTGCACCTTCTTTGGAAACACTTCTTCAACGTCTTCGAACGGAAACGCCATGAAAAACTGGCCGGGCTTTATGACCCAGAGCGTTCCCGTGGTGACGAACTGCATTTTCTGGGGTGCAGGCAGTACAACCGACCAAATTGTTTACAGCGGTACTGCCCCTACGGTCACCTACACGATTTCGAATATCGACGTGGGGTCCAACGGCAATACGGACGCCACCCCCCAGCTCGGCCCCCTACAGGACAACGGCGGTCCGACGCGAACGCATGCCCTGAACAACGGAAGCGCCGCTTTAGGCGCAGGGCGCGAGGTTGGAACACACTCCATCGGCAGCAAGCTCGTCGAAGTTCCTGACACGGACCAGCGGGGGATCGCCCGCCCCGCCGCACCGGATCATGTGGACATGGGCGCCTATCAGAGCAGCAATATCCTGACCGTGGCTATCACGGGACCAGCCGCAGCGCGCTGGCACATCGACGGCCTGGGCGACTACACGAGCGGCGAGAGCGTTGCCGTTTCGCCCGGCAACAAGACCGTCTCCTTTTCGGATGTGCCCGGATGGACCACGCCAGCGAACATCCCCACCACGGTCAATCCGGGGGAAAGCGTAACGCTCAACGCGACCTATACCGAAGTGCCACCCACGGCAACCCCTTCCCCGACAACGGGACCGACGCCCACAAGCGGGCCAACGTCCACGCCAAGGCCTTCGCCCACCGCCACACCCGAACCGACGCCGATTCCCTACCCCACCCCCTGGGACCTGCCGGAGCCTACGTCGACGGTGACGGGCGGCACGCCCATCACGACCCCGTCGCCGATCCCCGAAGAGGACCTGCCCCCCACGGGAACGCCCGACCAGGAGAGTGTCGAACTCTCTCCTGAGATGCTCGCGGCACTGCTCGGATCCGGACTCGACCCCACACTCCTCCAGATCGTCCTCCTCGGCGAGGGAGGCACGGTGACCTACGGCACAACACCGGGAGGCATCGTGACCATCGAGATCAGGACAGAAAGACACGAGGAAAACGGCATCGTCTACCGCTGGGTGCGTCTCGCCTGGAACGCGGAAACCCAAAAATGGTGGATGCCTCAGATCGTCCAGTTGAATGACGCCTCGTCGCTCGCCACCTCGGAAGCGCAACCGCTTCGACTGGTGCTCGCCGACGGCGGCCCCTTCGATCTCGACGGTGACGCGAACGGCCTGTTGGTGGCAAAGACGTTGAACATGGTCTTGGCTCTTCCTGAACCGCACACGACCATTGTCCCCACGGGCGCCAGCGCAACCCCGGGCAACACCGGCGGCGGTGGTGGCGGCTGCGACGCGAGTTACGTGGGCACCCGCGTTCTCACACTGCTCCTCCTGGTTGTGCCCTTGGGCATTCTCTTGCGAAAATAGGTGCTGCCACGAACAAAGAGCACCCGATGGAAAAGCGCGGAACGAAATACGGCGAGAAAACGCACGACTTCCCGGAAGGAAGGCGGATATTCGCATTCCAGGAGATGCCCGTCGTTTCCGCTCCGGAAATCGACAACGACCGAAAAAAATGCACCGAAGAAAAGAACGCTTGAAAGTCGCGTAAGGCAGGTTCCGTGGGGCGCGCATCCTCGAAGAAAACGCACCGAGAGAAAGAGCGGTCGAATGGGAGGCCGAATCCATGGAGAACATTCTCTTCGAACAGGTGACCGTCGGCGGTGTGACGCTCCGGAACAGGATCTTCATGTCCGCGGCGGCATGCTACAACGCCGATGCAACGGGCGACATCGACTACGGCATGCCCATGCTCCACTTCGCGGTGGCGAAGGGAGGCTGCGCCCTGGTGCCAACGGGCGGGGTCAGCGGCGTCCACCCCTCGGGGCGCACGAACGCCACGAGGCCCATGTTCGACTCGGACGAGCGGATTCCCTCTTTCCGGGCGTTTGCGGAAGGAGTGCGCCGCGGCGGCGCCGCGGCAGTGCTCCAGGTCACCCACGGCGGCGCGGGAGCGGCTTCCTACCAGCTCTCGCTCGGCAGGAAACCCTTTGTGGCCTCCCATTACCCGCGGCACCCGAAGGAGGGGCTGGGAGAGGTGAACCGCGAGGCCGCCCCGGCGACGGAAGAAGAGATCTTCGAGGTCATCGCCGCCTTCGGCGACGCCGCAGTCCGGGCCCGGCGAGCCGGTTTCGACGGCATCCAGGTCCACGCGGCCCACGAATCACTGCTGTCCCAGTGGCTCTCCCCTCTGTACAACCTGCGGAACGATGCCTGGGGCGGTTCCGTGGAGAACCGGTGCAGGCTCCACTGCGAGATCGTCCGGGAGATCAAACGACGGGGCGGGGTGGACTTTCCGGTGATCGTCAAGCTGGGCATCGAGGACACCCTTGCCGGCGGGACAGTCGAGGCGGAGGGAATCCGGGCGGCGACGCTCCTCGCGGCACAGGGGAACGTGGACATCATCGAGGTGAGCCAGGGATTGCAGAACATGGACGACATGGAGAGGACCTGCCTCCGCCCCCACATCCTCTCCACGGACCGGGAGGCCTATTTCCGGACCTGGGCGGGGAAGGTGCGGGCGGCGGTTCGAGGCGGCGCCCTGGTGACCCTTCAGGGGGGACTGCGCACGCCCTCGCTCATGGAAGAGATTCTTCAACGCGGCGAGGCGGATTTTGTCTCTCTGTGCCGCCCTTACATCCGGGAACCGGGGCTCGTCAACCGCTGGGCGGAGGGCGACCGCTCCAGGGCGAAATGCATCTCCTGCAACAGGTGCCTTTGGGAGCACCTCACGCACGGGAAACCCCTCGCCTGTGTCTTTTCGGACACGCCTTCGGAAGCGGGCCGGGTGTGGGCCTGAAAGGGGCCAGGAAAGGGCCTAGAGCTTGGCGAGGTGCACGATGCGGTCGAACCGGCTCGCCACGGCCTCGGAGTGGGTGACGCAGAGGATGGTCTGGCTCCGGAACCCCGCGAGCAGATCGTCGAGGAGGGCCTCCTCGGTGGCGCGGTCGAGGGCGGAGGTAAACTCGTCGAGCAGGAGCACCTCGGGATCGCGCACGAGCGCCCGGGCCAGGGCGAGGCGCTGACGCTGGCCTCCCGAGAGATTGGTTCCCTCGGCGCGGAGAGGGGTGTCGTAGCCCTGGGGCAGGCGCAGAATCGCTTCGTGCAGGCCCACCCGCCGCGCCGCGTCGACGATGATGTCCCGGGGCACGTCGTACCATCCCGCGGCGATGTTCTCCAGCACGCTGGTGCGGAAGATGTAGGGAGTCTGGCTGACGCAGGCGAAATGAAGCAGGTAGAGGGGCAGGTTGTAGCTTTCGATGGGCCGGCCATCCATGAGGATCACGCCCTTTCCGGGCACCACGTGGCGGGTCAGCAGGTCGATGAGGGTGCTCTTTCCGGAGCCGCTGGGCCCCATGATGGCTACCTTCTCGCCGGGCTCGACGACGAGGTTGAAATTCCGGAGCAGGGGTCTGCCCCCTCCGTAGGCAAAGCACACGTCCCGGAACTCGATCCGGGTGGACTCCATGAAGGGGCTCTCGCCGGAAAGGGGCTCGATGTGCTCCTCCGGGTAATCCAGAACCTCGCGGATGCGCTGCACCAGCGGCGACGCCTGAATGAGGCGGGTCACGCCGAAGAGGGTGTTCTGAAGGCTGGCGTCAAGGAAGGTGAGAGCCACGTCGCAGGCCACGAGCCGTCCCACGGTGATGTCCGTGACGCCGTGGGCGATGAGGAATCCCCCCACGAGAAAGGGAAGCGTGGTGAGCGCCCGGGCAAAGAGTTCCATGGTGTTGTAGGACCACTCCCCGATGCAGGCGGAGCGGATGTTGGCCTCGGCGAACCGGTCCGCCGCCTCGCCGAAACGCCTCGCCGCCTCGGGAAGCTGCTGGTAAAGGCGGATCTCCTTGGCCCCGGCGAGAATGTCGAGGACGGTGCCGTTCTGCTCGGAGAGCCGTTCCCGCGCCGTGCGGGCCGCACGGGACAGCGCGCGCTGAAAGAAGGACATGAGGGCGATGTAGACGGGCAGCGTGACCAGCACGTAGAGCCCCACCCGCCACTCCAGGGAGAAGGTGAAGAGGGCAAGGCAGAGCACCATGGTGAGGTGCTGCAGGTTGGGGAAGAAGTAGTCCAGAGAAAGAACGGAGAGCGACTCCGTGTCGTGGGAGATGCGGGTGATCAGGTCGCCGTTCTCGTGCTCCCGGAAGAAACGCGCCGATTTGCCCAGCACAGTGGCCACCATGCGGCTCCGCAGGTCGTGGTACAGGTGTTCCAGCGTCCGCCCTGCGAACCATGTGCCCGCGAGGGACGAGACGTAGAACAGCACAAGACAGAGGCCGATGGAGACACCGTAGAGGGTGAACCGCTCCACGTCCCGGTGCGGCAGGGCATGGTCCACCATCTCGCCGAGAAAGTAGGAGATGGCCAGGGACGCGCAGATGCGCCCGAGGGAGATCAGATAGGCGAGGGCAAGTCCCCGGGCGTGCTTTCGAATGCCCGGACGGAGCAACTCCACGAGCTTCCGGGAAGCTGAAAAAANNGCGACATCGGGGCCGGGGTCGGACGCGGAGCCGGACGGAGCCTCCCCCGCCGGTCCGGCGACAGCCGCCGCCGGAAAATGCGGCGAGGGGTTGGGGATATCTGCCGAAAGCGGCGTTGCGGATTCTGCTTTCTCCGCTGCCGGTGTCATTGTGGTCGTCGAGTCTTTCATGAGTGCGCGTCTCCGCCTTTTCGAGGCCCTGCACCGGAGAGCGTTCCGGCGGGACCGCTGGGATCGTCGTTCCGGCGGTCCATTATACGCCTCCCCCCCACCGGGGTCGAGATCCCGCGCATCACATGGTTTTTCCATGCCGCCCGCTTGTCCGACACGGCGCTTGCCCGGCGAGCGAAACCCGACCGCGCCGGGCCGACAAGCGACACGCCATCGCCTCGTTCCAGGGAGTTTTTCTCGAACTGAATCGTCAATGCAAACACAAATG
>DIMS01000072.1:8118-15153 GCA_002425685.1 Synergistaceae bacterium UBA5560
TGGGCGGTCTGGGGGAACATGTCGAAGAGGCGGAGCCGCAGGAAGCGAAAGCCTCCCTGGGTGAGGAGGGCCAGGTCCCGGAAGAGTGTGGCGGGCTTGCAGGAGACGTAGACGATGTTTCGGGGGGCAAGGCGGAGCAGATTCCGGACGACCTCTTCGTCGCAGCCGCCCCGGGGCGGATCCAGCACAACGGTGTCGAAGCCGCCGGGAAGGGCGTCCTGCAGGAAGGCCCCGGCGTCGGCCGCCGTAAAAAGGACGTTGTCCAGTCCGAGGGCGCGCATGTTTTCCCGGCCATTCTCCACGGAGCGCGTCCACTCCTCCACGGCGGTCACGGTCTCGGCCCGGTCGGCGAGAAAGGCCGTCAGGGTCCCCGCTCCGGCGTACAGCTCCAGGATTCGCCGTCCCTCCAGGGCCTGCACTTCTTCGGCCACGTGGGCGTAGAGTTGTTCCGCCTGGAGGGTGTTCACCTGGGAGAAGGAGGTGAGGTCGAAGGAGAAGAGGCGGTCGCCGAGGCCCTCGATGAAGCGCTCGCCCCCCGCGTAGGAAAGGGTGTCGCCGCCCCAGATGACGTTCCCTCGCCGGTCGTTGACGTGCACCGCCACCCGGGCCTCTTCGTCCAGTGCCCGAAGGGCGGGAGTGAGAACCCGGCGGATCCACGCCTCCTGCCGCGCATCGGGACGGGTGCGGCACACGAGGATCGCGGCGAGGCATCCCGACCGGGTGCCCCGGCGCAGCACGAGATGGCGCAGGTGACCCCGGTGGGTCTTTTCGTCGTAACCATCGAAGGGGGCTTGCGGCAGAAGGTCCCGGAGGGTTCCGTAAAGGGTCTCCAGGGTCTCGTCGAGGACGGGGCACCGGTCCACGGGGACCACCTCGTGGGAGCTGCGGCGGTAGAAGCCGGTACGGAGGGCTCCCCTCCCCCGGACGACGGGAAAGGCGGCCTTGTTCCGGTAGTGCAGGGCAAGGGGGCTTTTGCGGCATTCCGGAACGTCCTCCTCGGGGGCAAGGTGGCCGATGCGGCGCATCGCCTGGAGGGCAAGGTTCCGCTTGAGTTCGAGCTGGAGCGGCTCCGAGGCGTGCTGCAACTGGCATCCTCCGCAGCGCGCAAACCAGGGGCAGCGGGGCGTCACCCGGGAGGGGTGCGCCTCGTCAAGGCCGGTCACGTCTCCGACGGCGTACTGTTTTTTCACCTCCGCAATCCGGACGTGGACGCTCTCCCCGGGAAGCGCCCCGGGAAGAAACAGCACGAAGCCGCCGTCGAGACGGGCGATGCCCTCGCCGCGGCTGTTCATGTCCTCAACGCGCAGTGCCGCGAGCATTGATCCTCTGGAAAGTTCCCGCATGCGCTTCCTCCCCGTACATCCCTGCACAGAAGATCCGAGGGGCGGTGGTCGCCCACCGCCCCTTTTCTTGACGTTCTTTCGCACATCCACCGGTCCGCACATGCTCCGGCGACACGCCCCCGCAGGGAGCGCCGCCGCGAAACCCCGAAGTTCCGAAGTTTCCGCACGCTGCGGAAAAAAGAGGTGGAACCTAGAGGAAGACTCCTCTCATGCGCACTGCGTCGGCGACCCGCTTGATGGCGACCATGAAGGCGGCCCGGCGCATCTTGACGCTGTTCGCCGTGCTGTAGTCCCACACGCGGTGGAAGTTGTCCCGCATGATCCGGAGCAGACGCTCGTTGTACTCTTCCTCGGACCAGAAGAAACCGCCCAGGTTCTGGCACCACTCGAAGTAGGAGCCGATGACGCCGCCGCTGTTGGCGAGGAAGTCGGGCACGACGAGGGCGCCCTTCTTGTCGAGGACCGCGTCGCCCTCGGGGGTGACGGGGCCGTTGGCTCCCTCGATGATGAACTTGGCCTGCACCTTGTCGGCGTTCTTGCCGTTGATGGCGCCTTCGAGCGCGCAGGGGAGAAGGACGTCCACGGGGAGGAAGAGCAGGTCCTCACCGGCGAGCTTCTGCATGCCCTCCTGCTGGTAGCCTTCGAGGAGCTTCTTGGGGTGGGAGCTGACGAAGTCGAAGCACTTCTGGATGTCCAGGCCTGCGGGGCAGTAGTAGGCGCCGGTGATGTCGCTGATGGCCACGACCTTCGCGCCGGCCTTCACCATGGTGAGGGCCGCGTAGGTGCCAACGTTGCCGAAGCCCTGGACGGCCACGGTGGCACCCTCGACGGGTTTGCCGGAGACTTTGAGGGCCTCCATGGCGCAGGTGGCGACGCCGAGACCCGTCGCGGCGGTTCTGCCCTTGGATCCCCAGAGGGAGATGGGCTTGCCGGTGAAGATGGCGGGCTCGAGCTGGTTGCGCATCTTGCTGATGGTGTCCATGAACCAGATCATCTCGGGACCGCCGGTGTTCACATCCGGCGCGGGCACGTCGGTCCAGGTGCCGACCACGGGCTCGATCCGCGCGGCGAAGGTTCTCGTGAGCCGCTCCCGCTCTTTCTGGGAGTAGTCCAGGGGGTTGAAGGACACGCCGCCCTTGCCGCCGCCGTAGGGGATCCCCGCGAGGGAACACTTCCAGGTCATCATCATGGCGAGGGCCTCGCACTCGTCGAGGCACACGTCAGGATGGAATCGGATGCCGCCCTTCGAGGGACCGAGAGCCGTGGAATGCTGCACTCTGTAGCCGTCGAACACCTTCACGGAGCCGTCGTCCATCTCGACGGGGATGGAAACACACGTTCTGCGCTCGGAATGGCTCAGGATCTCCACAAGTCCCTCGTCCAGCCGCATTTCCTCCGCGGCGGCGTAGAAGTTCCGAAGAGCCGTATCGAGCAACACGTTCGTTGACGTCCGTTTCTGGATCGCCATGAGGTACCCCTCCTTGCTTGTCTCGCTGGTTCCTTTCTCCCCATACCGCACCCACACCGCAAAACCGTGTCCCCCCCGTGTTCCGGGACACGGAGTTTCTCACATGCGTACCAGCTCGTACCCCGCCTCGAAGGCTTTGGAGTTCAGCTCCTCCGTTCCCTTGGGAACCCGGGCGAGAATGGCGCTCCGGATCGACTCGGGGTTGTAGTGCCCCTTCTTCTCCAGAACCTTGGCCGCCGCTCCGAGGGCGACCATGTTGACCACGATCTCCTTGCCGAGCTTCTCCCGGGCGGTGCGCACGATGGGGAGATGCAGGATCTCCGCATCCACCGAGGGAAGGTCGGTGACGAAGAAGTCGTCCAGGATGACGATGCCGCCGGGCGCCGTGTCCTTCACGTACTCGTCGCAGGCCTTCTGGGTGAGCGCCACCTGGAGGTTCGGCGCCATGGCCTTAGGATAATCGATTTCGCCCCGGGAGACCACTACTTCCGATTTCGAGGAGCCCCCACGCGCTTCGGGGCCGTAGGCCTGGCTCTGCACGGCGTTGATTCCCTCGTGGAGAACCGCCGCCTCGCCGAGAATGACCGCCGCGAGGATGACCCCCTGCCCCCCCGAACCGGCCACGCGGATTTCGTAACGCTCGCTCATGTCGCTACCCCCTCACCTTGGCGATGAGTTTATCGTACTGCTCGGTGTATTCGGGAATGTCCTTGTTGACGAACTCGCCGGTGATGATCTTGCCCACCAGCTCCTCCGGGGACATCTGGTCCGCCTTGGCCTTGGCGACGCTCGCCTGCTTGAAGAAGTTGAGGTTGTCCACGGGGGAGCTCCTCTTGTTCTTCCGTCCGAACTGGGTGTGACAGTGGGTGACGATCTCGATCACGGAAAAGCCCTTGTGTTGGATCCCCTTCTTGATGTACTGCTCGCACATGGCGGGCTGGGCGATGGTGGCCCGGGCGACGTAGGTGGCCCCGGCTCCCGCAGCGAGGTTGCAGATGTCGAAGGGGGGATCGATGGCACCGTAGGGAGCGGTGGTCGCCTTGGCTCCCGGAGGCGTCGTGGGCGAGGCCTGCCCGCCCGTCATGCCGTAGATGTTGTTGTTCATGACGATGGCGGTGATGCCGATGTTTCTGCGGCAGGCGTGGATGAAGTGATTGCCGCCGATGGCGGTGCAGTCCCCGTCTCCCATGACGTCAATGACGGTCAGTTCGGGCTTGGCGAGCTTGATCCCCGTGGCGAACCCGAGGGAGCGGCCGTGGGTGGTGTGCACCGTGCAGGCGTTGATGTAGCCGGGCATGCGGCTGGAGCAGCCGATTCCCGATGCGATGACCGTCTCCTCGGGCTTCTTGTCGAGCGCGGTGAGGGAACGGAGCAGAGCGTGCATGATGACTCCGTGTCCGCATCCGGGACACCAGATATGGGGAAAAAAGCGCGCCCGAAGCCATTTCATGACTTCTTCCCGAGGCATGATCAGGCCACCTCCTCAATCTTGGAGAGAATCTCCGCAGGTTTGAAAAGCTCTCCGTTCACCAGGTTCTGGCGGACGACCCGTTCCTTGCCGACGACCCGCTCGACTTCGAGGACCATCTGGCCGCAGTTGAGCTCGGGAACGAGGATGGTCTTGACGCGGGAGGCGATGGTCTCCAGCTCCTTGTCCGGGAAGGGCCAGAGCGTGACGGGCCGGAAGTGCCCGACCTTGATTCCCTTCTTCCGGGCCATGCGCACGGCGCTCAGGGCAGTGCGGGCCACGCTGCCGTAGGAGAGCACCAGCACGTCCGCGTCCTTCACGGACTCCGTGTCGTACTTGACGATGTCGTCCCGGAAGCGGTCGATCTTCCGCATGAGGCGCAGCATCTTCTTCTCTATTTCCGCGGCGTTGTTCGTGGGGAATCCCCAGTCGTTGTGGGTGAGCCCCGTTACATGCCAGCGGTACCCGTCTCCCATGCCTGCCATGGGGGGGATGTCGTCCTGTTCGTCCGCCCGGTAGGGCACGAATTCATCGGGGGAAACCGTGGGACGCTTGCGGTCCACGAGCACGAGGGAATCGTCCTCGGGGACGATGACTTTTTCACGCATGTGGCCGAGCACTTCGTCGTTCATGATGAGCACGGGCTGGCGGAAGCGCTCCGCCATGTTGAACGCCTCGACGGTGATCTCGTAGCACTCCTGCACGGAGGACGGTGCGTAGGCGATGGTGCCGTGGTCGCCGTGGGAGCCCCAGCGGGCCTGCATGACGTCCTGCTGGGAAATTTTCGTGGGAAGCCCCGTGGAGGGACCGCCGCGCATGACGTCCACCACCACGAGAGGGATCTCCGCCATGTAGGCCAGGCCCAGGTTTTCCTGCTTCAGGGAGAAGCCGGGACCGGAGGTGGCGGTCATGGACTTGACGCCCGCGATGGAGGCGCCGATGGCTGCGGCGATGCCGGCGATCTCGTCCTCCATCTGGATGAACTTGCCGCCGAGGCGGGGCAGTTCCTCCGCCATCGCCTCCGCGATTTCCGTCGAGGGCGTAATGGGATAGCCGCCGAAGAATCTGCATCCTGCGGCGATGGCTCCCATGGCGATGCCCATGTTCCCCTGCCAAAATGCGATCTTAGGCATCCTGTTCACGCTCCTTCACCGTAATGGCAAGATCCGGACAGATATTCTCGCACTGCCTGCATCCAATGCAGTCGTCCATTCTCACCGGCTCGCACTTCACGCGGTCGTCGAGTTCGAGAACGTTCTTCGGACAGACGGCGATGCAGAGTCCGCATCCCTTGCACCACCCTTTGTTGATGAGTACGTCGAACTGCTTGCTCACGAAATGCACCATCCTCCCTTTAGAGACTCAGCCAAGATGCACCACCGGCATTATGACACCTTGCGCACAAGGTTTCAAGCACAAAGTTCGCGAATGAACCATATTCGCGATAATTGTACAGTCATATTCGAAATTTTCAGCCGCTTTTTCCGGTTCCGGGGGCACGGGAATTCCAAAAAACGAGGGGGGATGCACTCCCCCCTCGCGGGCTTTCCCTTCCGCAACGTCGCTCCCTACACCACCGCGGGCTCCAGGATCAGTTCTCCCTTCGCGAAGCGGCGATAGTGCAGCATGTCGATGGGGATCGACGTCTTGCCGGTGAG
This sequence comes from Synergistaceae bacterium UBA5560, assembly GCA_002425685.1. Classification (GTDB taxonomy): domain Bacteria; phylum Synergistota; class Synergistia; order Synergistales; family Aminiphilaceae; genus Aminiphilus. The sequence goes on from DIMS01000072.1 coordinate 14,056, forward strand.
AATGTCCTCGGCGAGAAGCTGCCCCGTGATGGGACCGAACATGAACCCGTGGCCGGAGAAACCGCAGGAATAGTAGAAGCCCTTCACCTCGTCGGCCTGACCGAGAATGGGCTGCTTGTCCGGAGTCATGTTGTACATGCCGGACCACTGCCGCACCACCCGGATACCCTTCGTCCGGGGGAGCAGTTTGGTGAAGGTCTTCGACATGTGCTCAAGGAAGTTCCAGGTGGTTTTGTTCTCGTAGTCCTCGGGATGTCCCTCGGGGCTGCACCCGCCGATGATGGAACCGTGGGGGCGCTGCTGGATGTAGTAATTTCCGGAGAAGCTCATCAGCATGGGCGGACAGACGCCGAACTCCACCGGCTCGGTGATGAGGATCTCGTGGCGCTCGGAGAAGTTGGGGATCTCGATGCCCACCATCTTGGAGACGTGCTGGGAGTAAGGCCCCGCGGCATCGACCACGACGGGGGTGTCGATAGTTCCCTTTGTGGTGGCGACCTGGGTCACCCTCCCGTTTGCGACGGTGATGCCCGTGCACTCGGTGAACTTGTGGAAGACCACGCCGAGGCGCTTCGCCGCCTCCTGGTAGGCGAAGGTGGTGAGGAAGGGATCCGCGTGTCCGTCGCGCTGGTGGAAGGTGAAACCCACTGCGTCCTCGGCCCACAGGGCGGGGCAGATCTCGTAGGCCTCTTCCTTGGTGACCGTCCGGGTCTTGATGCCCAGGCTGTTCTGCAGGACCATGCTCTGCCTGAGCCGCTCGTACTCGCTCTCCTTGTAGGCGACCATGAGGTAGCCGCACTGGTTGAGCCCGATGTCCATGCCCAGCTCGTCGTTCAATTGTTCGAAGAGGTCGAGGGCCGCGCCTCCGAGACGGCAGTTCATCTCCGTGCCCCACTGGGCTCGGATGCCCGCACCGCACCGCCCGGTGGAACCGGAGGAGACGGTGTTTTTCTCCAGGACCACCACGTTCTTCATGCCCATCTTGGCGAGGTTGTAGGCGATGGCGCATCCCTGGATGCCCCCGCCGACGATGACCGCATCCGCGTGTGTTTTCCAGCTCATCGCTCGTCGCCTCCTTCCGCCAGCAGAGCGAGCTTG
>DIMS01000079.1:0-7732 GCA_002425685.1 Synergistaceae bacterium UBA5560
AAAAGGCGTCACTGTCGTTTACGAAACACCGCTCAGGGTTCCGGAAAATGGCTTTGTCGCGCGGGTTGGTAGTGTCAAGTATCTTTCACAAAAACTGAATTCAGATGATTTGTTCCCGAACCAGAAGCTCCGCCGTAGCATCGTTGTTTCTATGTGCTCTTCTTCAAATCCGCATCCCTCAAAGGGGTCATATTCAGGTACCGCCTTGTTCTCCCATTTATGGAAGAGAATGTAGCGTAATCGGGCCGCAACCAGCATCAGAGCCGCATCGCTGTCAGGGAAACACATTCGAGAGGCAAGACGATTCGGAAGGCGCTACGGACACCGTTTTTCCGGAGACACAAAAAACGCGATGGAGAAAGGTTTCATGCACCTTTCTCCACCGCGTTTCGACGAGAGACGTTCCAAGGGCGTGAAAATTCTGAAGGGTCGCGTCAGCTCCTGACCGAACTTCTGCCCGCGACGGCATCGCGGATGAGTTTGACGAGTTCGTTCCGCTCCTCTTCAAGTCCCGCCATCTTCCGTTCCAGGTACATGATTTTCTCCGGATCCATACCGAACATGGTACATTCCTCCCTGTGCTCCGTTCCTTTTCCGGACAAAAATCCTCCGGGAAAATGAAACTCCTTGACGTGAGCACAAGCTACACCCGCTCTTATTGTTTGTCAAGAACGAGAATTTATCTTACAATTCAACCGTTTCGACAATCAAGACAAAAGACTCCCCTGGAAGCAATCTCCGGAAGATCCCGGTAGAAACACCCCCTCAGAAACTTCCTGCGATGTTTCAAAAAGGAAACAACCGTACTCTTTCAGTTTTTTCGCCCTGAAAAAACAAAACAGGCGCTACAAACTCCGCCCCCGGACGACTACGTTGCGCGGGTGCCCCTTCAGCCATGCCGTGATATTCTCGAAAACGATCCGCGCGCGTTTCGCAAGCGCTTCCTCGGTGGCGAATCCTCCATGAGGCGCCAACAAGGTGTTGGGCGCGGCGAGAAGGGGATGATCGGCGGGAATGGGCGGCTCCATTTCGAAGACATCGATGCCCGCGCCCTTCAAATGCCCCTCTTCCAATGCAACGGCGAGGGCGTGGGAATCCACCACACCTCCCCGGGAGACATTCAACAGCAGGGAGCCCGGTTTCATGCGGGCGATCCGCTCCCGGTCGAACAGGAGTTTCGTCTCTTCCGTAAGGGGCGTATGGAGGGAAACGATGTCGCAGGTGGCGAGAAGTTCGTCCAGATCCACATAGGTGACGCCGAGCGCCAGGGCTTCCTTCCGAATGCTGCGGCTCCAGGCGACGACCTCGCATCCGAAGGCAAGGAGCAATTCCGCCACACGGAGACCGATGGCACCGGTCCCGACAATCCCCACTTTTCTGCCCCGGAGTTCCTTTCCCAGATAGGTGCGGACACCACCCTGACGAACGACCCTGTCCCCTTCGGCAACGCAGCGGAGAGCGCCGAGCATCAGTGCGATGGTCATTTCCGCCGTGGCCTGCGTGGCATACCCCGCGGCATTGCACACCCAGATGCCCCGCTCACGGCAGGCGGTGCAATCCACGTGGTCCGTCCCGGTAAAGGCCACGGAGAGCATCCGCAACTCCGGCAGAGCACGAATGAGATCCCCTCCGAAGGGGATGTTGGCGAGGATCACCGCCGCCGCACCTTCCGCTCGCCTGCGGAGGGTCTCCATGTCGGTGCTCCGTTCGCTCTCGAAACAGACCTCGTGTCCCGCAACCCGAAGAGGCGCCGCGAGTTCATCGAGGAGTTTCCGGGGAACACCCAACGGTTCCACAACAGCGATACGCATGACTCATCCTCCGTAGATTTTCGCGGTCTCCAGCCCCTGGAGCACGCGCAAGGCGCCTTCCGCAAGGGCGCGCAGTTCATCCTCACCCTCGTAGACCTTCACGGGGGCGATCCACTGTACCCGCCTGCGGATGCGCTCCACGAAATCCTCGGCGTAGGCGAGCCCCCCCGTGAGGAGAATCGCGTCCACCGCTCCCCGAAGCGTCACCGCCCGGGAACCGATCTCCCTGGCCACCTGGTAGGTCATGGCATCCAGAACCAGCTCCGCCGAAGCGTCGCCTTCGCCGGCACGGCGATAGGCCTCGCGAAGGTCATTGGTACCCAGATGGGCCACCATGCCACCGCCGCCCACAAGTTTCCGCAACATGGTCTCCAGGTCCACGGCTCCGCTGAAACAGAACTTGACCAGTTCTCCCGCGGGGAGAGACCCCGCCCGCTCCGGCGAGAAGGGACCTTCTCCGTCAAGGGCGTTGTTGACATCCGCAACACGCCCGTGAAGGTGGGCGCCCACGGAGATGCCACCCCCCATGTGGGCCACCACGAGATTGAGCTCCTCGTAGCGTCTGCCCGTCTCCGCGGCGAAACGACGGGCCACGGCCTTCTGGTTCAGCGCGTGAAAGATGGAGCGTCTTTCGATGCCGGGAAAACCCGAGAGTCGCGCCTGGGAAAGCAACTCGTCCACCACGACCGGGTCCACGATGAAGGCGGGCTTGCCTCCGGCCTCCTGCGCCAGGGCAAGCGCCAGAGGTGCCCCGAGATTGCTCGCGTGCGTTCCGTAACGGCACGAGACGAGATCTTCCAGCATGGGAGCGTTCACCGCATAGGTGCCTCCCTCGATGGGACGAAGCAGTCCTCCCCGTCCCACCACGGCATCCACGTCGCCAAGGCTGATTTTCTCCGCGTTGAGAACTTTGAGGATCTCCGTCCTCCGGAACGTCTCCTGGTCCGCCATGGAGACGAACTCCCGCAACACCTCCACATCGTACCGCTGGGTGTGGGAGAAAAGTTCCTGGCCGTCCCGGAACAGGGCGAACTTGGTGCTGGTGGAGCCGGGGTTGATCACGAAAATCGTGAAGGAACCGTCCTTCGGCACAGTCATGCGCATTCCCTCCGAGGTAAAACACAGCGAACGAAGGGGCCGCTGCGTGCGGCCCCTTCGTTGTCCATCTTCGGGCGTCAGCGCCCCTGGTGGGCGGCGAGAGCCACGGCGGAAGCGATGGAGAGGAGTTTCGTCTCCGCGGTATCCGTGCGGCTCGTGAGCACCACCGGCGCCTTGGCGCCCAGCACGAGTCCGGCGGTCTTGTTTCTCGCGAAGTAGACGATAGCCTTGGCCATCATGTTTCCCGCCTCGATGTCCGGCACAAGGAGAATGTCCGCGCTTCCCGCCACCTCGGACTCGATTCCCTTGTGTTTCGCCGCTTCCACGCTGATGGCGTTGTCCAGGGCGAAGGGACCGTCCACGACGCATCCCTTGATCTGCCCGCGGCGGCTCATCTGGGCAAGGGCTGCCGCGTCGAGCGTACAGGGCATGTCCGGATTCACCACTTCCACGGCACCCAGAACGGCGACTTTGGGACTCGCGATGCCGAAGGCATGGGCGAGTTCCACCGTATTGTTCAGGATGTTCACCTTTGCCTGAAGGTCCGGATACATGTTGAACGCGGGATCGCAGATGAAGAAGACCCGGTCGTACCCTTCCACCTGATGGATGTAGACGTGGGAGATGAGCGCTCCCGAGCGGAGCCCCTTCTCCTTGTTGAGAACGCCCCGAAGGAAGTTGGCGGTCTTGATCATCCCCTTCATGAGAATGTCCGCGCTCCCCGACGACACGAGCTCCACGGCCTTGAGGGCCACGGCATTCTCGTTGCCCCGCTCGTCCACGACCTCGTAGTTCGCGAGATCGATGCCCAGCTTCGCCGCCACATCGGCGATCTTCACCGCGTTACCCACGAGGATCGCGGTGGCGATGCCGTTCTTGCGAGCATCCTCGACGGCTTCCATGACCTCCGCGTCCTCCGCCAGGGCGACGCTTATCTTGCGGGGCCCGATCTCCCGGGCGTACTCCATCAGTTCCGTCAACGACCGAATCTGCTTCATGCTGGTCAGAACCTCCCCTTATAATTTGGAAATTATGGATGAGCGTTTCCATCTCTTGGATACACTATACCGCTCTCTCGGACATACGCCAAGGCGATGTTCCTCCTCCGGACCGTTCTTCGGAGAGGGTCACTTTCTGGAAAGAACGGCACCGAGAGCGATGGAGAGGAGCTTCGTCCGGGCCGAATCGATCCGGCTGGTGAGCACCACCGGAACTTTCGCCCCGAGAATCACCCCCGCTCCATCGCCCCCGGTGAGATAGAGCATGGTCTTTCCCAGAAGATTTCCCGCCTCGATGTCGGGTACAAGAAGGATGTCCGCTTTTCCGGCGACGTCCGAATCGATTCCCTTGTGTCGGGCGGCTTCCTCGCTCACCGCGTTGTCCAGTGCCAGAGGACCGTCAACCAGACACCCCTTGATCTGTCCCCGCCGTTGCATCTGGGTGAGTGCCGCCGCGTCGAGCGTGCAGGGCATGTCCGGGTTCACCACTTCCACGGCGGCGAGCGCCGCCACCCGAGGACGAGCACATCCGAGCGCATGGTAGCACTTCACCGCATTTTCGATGATTCCCACCTTGGCATGGAGATCCGGATAGGTGTTGATCCCTCCGTCGGTCAGTCCGTAGAAACGCCCCATCTTCGGAATATAGAAGAGGAACAGATGGCTCAGCAGCGCTCCGGAGCGCAACCCCCACTCCTTGTTGAGCACCGCCTTGAGGAGCGTCGCCGTCTTAACCAGGCCCTTCATGAGGGTGTCCGCCCGTCCCTCGGCAACCATCCGAACCGCCCGCTCCGCCGCACCGGCCTCACCGGGCTCGTGCACGATTTCGAACGCTCCGGAATCGACGCCCACTGTTCCCGCGATCTTCTCGATCTTCGCCTGGTCACCCACGAGAACGCCCTCGACAATGCCCTGTCGCCGTGCCTCATCCAGTGCGACGAGAACATCCTCGTCCTGGGCGCAGACGACGGCAATGCGCATGCGTTTGCCATCCCGACAACGGTCGAGCAGGAAATTAAGATTCCGACAAGAAGAGAATTCCCCATCATGCGTCATGCTTTTTCCGCCTCCCGCAACACGTTTCCGTTTCCGCACACCACGGTGCGACAGGGCATGCGGTTTTCTCCGAAAGCCCCTCAGTCAGGAAGCGGCGATCATCTCGCCGTAGCGCAGGCACGGCTCCTCGCCGCGCAGAACGCGCAATGCCCCTTCCACAAGGGCACGCATCTCGTCCTCGCCGGGATAGACAAGGACGGGAGCAATCCACTGCACCTGTTCCGTGACGAGACGGACGAACTCGCCGTCGTGCGCCACACCCCCCGTGAGCAGAATCGCCTCGGGCTTCCCCTCCAGGGGGACCGCATAGGCGCCGATCTCCTTCGCCACCTGGTAGGCCATGGCTTCGTAGACGAGACGGGCTTTTTCGTCTCCCTCGGCGATCCTGCGCTTCACTTCCCTGAGGTCGCTCGTTCCCAGATACCCCGCCACACCGCCTGCTCCGGCGATCTTCTTGCGAAGGTCCTGCATGGTATGGTTGCCGCTGAAACAAAGACGAACGAGGTCCCCCGCCGGAACGCCTCCGGAGCGCTCCGGTGAAAAGGGACCGAATTCGTTGGCGTTGTTGAGATCCACCATCCGTCCCGCCTTGTGGGTGCAGATGGAGATACCTCCGCCGAGATGGGCCACGACGACGTTCATCTTCCGCCAGTCCCGACCGAGATCCTTCGCGGCGCGGCGCACCGTGGCCTTGATGTTCAGCGCGTGTCCCAGAGAGTGCTTCGGCAGCTCCGGAAGTCCCGTGACTCGTGCAACGGCTTCCAGCTCGTCCACGGCGACCGGATCGACGATGTAGGCGGGGATCTTGCGCGGAAAGGCGATGGCCGCCGCGAGGATTCCTCCCAGGTTCGAGGCGTGTTCCCAGGGCTTTCCCCGGCGCAGGTGGTTCAGAAGCAGTTCATCCACCGCATAGGTCCCCCCCGGGATGGAGTCCACGATGCCGCCCCGTCCCACCACGGCCTGAAGCGCATCCAGATCCCCCCCCTCCTCCGCCACCGCCTGCTCGATCACCCGGAGACGGAAGGGAAACTGTTCCGCAACGCACGGAAAGGCTGCGACCTCTTCCACGCAGTGGGACAGGGTCACCCTCCACGCCTCTTCATCGTCCCGATACCAGGCGATCTTGGTGCTCGTCGATCCCGGATTGATGGCAAGTACCTGCGATCCCACAGGGCTCCCTCCTCCGTTCGTCCTCTCGAAAAGACATGTACCGACGGAAAAAGGACGGGAAGCCCTCCCGTCCCCGTCCGTTCCTACACCTAGTTCTCCTCGTGACACCCCACGAAATCCTTGACGGGCCCCCGTTTCTCGTGGGGGCGTGCATCCCGGTAGATCTCGTATCCCTCGCCTCGGACGAGTTTGCAGAAAACGTCCCTGATTTTCTTCGTCACAGGTCCTGGTTTTCCGTCTCCGACACTCCGCAGGTCCACCTCCACCACGGGAATGACCTCCGCCGCGGTTCCCGTGAGGAAAATTTCGTCCGCCGTGTAGATGTCCCAGCGGTTCAGGAACGTCTCCTCCACGGCATAACCTGCGTTCCGAGCCACGTCGATCACGGCGTTCCGGGTGACCCCGAGGAGAATGCCCACTGCAGAATGGGGGGTCTTCACCACGCCGTTCTTGACGAGAAAGATGTTGTCCCCCGTGCACTCCGCGACGTACCCTTCGCGGCTCATGCAGATGGCCTCGAGAACACCCGCGTTGACCGCCTCGATCTTGGCCATGATGTTCGGCAGGTAGTTGCAGCTTTTCACCTGGGGTGCAAGAACCTCCCCGTAATTGCGCCGAGTGGCGGCGGTGATGACCTTGAGCCCCTTCTCATAGAACTCCTCCGGGTAGAGGGCGATGGAGGCGGCGATGCAGACCACCGAGGCATTGCCGTGACACTTTCTCGGGTCCAACCCGAGATCGCCCACGCCCCGGCTCACCACAAGCCGGATGTAGGCATCACGCAGGTTGTTCCGCCGGCAGGTTTCCGCCACGATCTCCATCATTTCTTCCTTCGAGAGCGAAATGGGAAGCCAGATGGCCTTCGCGGAATCATAAAGACGATCGATGTGCTCCTCCAGCCGGAAAACCCGACCGTTGTAGGCACGAATACCCTCGAACACGCCGTCGCCGTAGAGAAAACAATGATCGAAGACCGAGACCTTCGCTTCCTCTGCGGGGACGTACTGCCCATTGAGATAGATCACCGACATGTTCGCACCCCTCCTCTGCACGCAGGAACAGTTCTTTTCTCCGACGGCACGAACGCCGCATTTGTATTATATCCCAAGAAGACGAACCGTCACCACAACAAGCTCAGCCTTCCGGGCGCTCCACCGCAACCTCGCCGGAGGCAGCCTCCCGTGGATCGTGCGAAACGTCAACCGATCCGCAGGAGCAGTTCCAGCGGAAGTCCTGCCACGTTACCGCAGCCGAACACCCNNGCGGAAGTCCCGCTATGTTGCCGCAGCCGAACACCCGTCCCGAGAGACGACAGGTCATCTCTTCCGGTGAGGGAGTTCCGAGCCGGAGGAATCGGGAGCTGCGAAACGGCGCAGGGCCGGTGATCCAGCGGGCCTTCCAGGGAAGAGAATACATCCAGGGAAGAAACGCCCTGTATCGGGCGGGACGGTCCATTCGGTGGTGATACCACAGGGTAGTCTCCTCCGGGAGCCACCCCAGTTTCTCCCACAAAAATCGCGTGCTCTCCGGATCGTTCGCCGCGAATGCTGAAGCAAGAGCAACGTCTCCTCCGGAACACCCCGGCAGGGAAAGCACCCG
>DIMS01000079.1:7763-28540 GCA_002425685.1 Synergistaceae bacterium UBA5560
CCCCGTCGGCATCGGAAAGACCAAAGGGAGCACATCCCCGGGCTTTCATCGCCCCGATCCGGGCAGCATCCGTGGCAAGCTCTCCGCCGCATGCCACGGGCACATGCGGTGGCACTCCTCCGAGGAGAACGCGAAAAGCCCGCTCGGTTCCCGGCCCCCAGACCTCCTCGTGATCCGCTCTGGCATTGGTCCACACCACAAGAGTCGGATCCATCCAGCATCCCGCGAGATGTTGCAGTTCCGGGGCGACGGCACTGTTTTCGAGGACCACCGCTTCCTTGCCGGCAGAGGAATCTGTTTCCCGATATCTGGACACCTCCCGGGCCACGTGGCCCAACCACCAGCGCATCTCCTCCACGTGAGCCCCCGCGGCGCGGCGAATGGCCTTTGTCCCCGCCGGTTCCAGAGAAAGGGGGGTCACTCCGGTGATGCGTGCCCACACGGCATACCCCTGCGCCGCAAGTGCGGCGGCAAGAAGGCGTACGGTGCCACTTTTTCCCCGCGTTCCCGTGACGAGAATCCGCACCACCGGAAGCCCTCGTACGCACTCTTGCGAAAAAGAACCGCCCCGGCAGCAAGCGAATCCGCTCATTCCAGCTCCCACCGAGAGAAGAGCGCCAATCCCGACGCAAAAGCGACGAGCCCTACGACGGCTCCGAGTCGCCCCCGAGTCGCCGGCCCTTTCCGCTCCGGTGCTTCGTCGAAGGGGATGCCGTTTCTCCGGGCGAGATCGCGCACGTTCAGGAGATGGATCACGGGAAGCCCGACCCCGGCCAGTTTCCCGAGAACACCGTTGCCATAGGCGGAAACAGGCATCCGACGGGAAGAAGNNAGTGTCACTTCGGGATCGGTCCCCAGATTGGCGTGGCTCCCGCCAATTTGCACCACGAGTTCCGGATCGAAGTCAAGCACCCGGCGCGTCTTTTCCGCCACCATCATCTCCAGGCGCTCCTCCTCAAGCAGTGGAACACCGTTTCGCCGGGCCGATTCGCGAAGCAGGGCAACACCCTCGGCAGCGAGACCGCCTCCGGTTTCGCCGTCCCCTCCCAACGTACAGAACGCCGGAGCAGTCCGCAGCAACCCACGGCGCCGCAGGAGCGTCAGCAGGTCCGGCAGAAGCAGCTCCGGCACGTTCGCTCCCCAGGTGGAGGCCGCCAGAGACGGCGCGAGCAGCACGGAAAGGCCCATCTCCTCCGCCGCGGCGAGTGCGGCGAGGAGAAATCCGGGAAAGGAGGCGGAGGAAAGAATCGCAACCCGGTCTCCCCGGGCGAGCCCGGCCTCCTTCAACCATCGGAACACCCGCACCGCCCAGCGCGGATCGCAGGACGTCCGTTTCGCCTCCAGGTCTCCCAGAGTGGTCGTCACAGCACTCCACTCCAGGCCGATCAGTCCCGTTCCCCAGGGATCGACCTCTTTCGGGGAAGCGATGCCCCGGGCATCCCGCTCGGCGACGAGCACCTCCTGTGCGGCACGGACCCTGTCCCACAAACGCTCTTCTTCCCGAGAAAGACGGAATCCTCCGCCCGTTCCATCCCCCAGGGTGCACAACACGAGAAGTGCGGCAAGCAGAACGAGCCCGAGCACGCTGCGCCGGGAAAAGGGCGATGCACCGTCACCGAAGAGGAATTTCCGAAAGAACTCTTTCACGAAAATCACCTAAAAGGGGAGCAGGTCCCGAACCAGAATCGCCGCGGCTCCCGCCGCCAGGGCTCCTGTACAGGTTGGAAGCGCGCCCTGGCGTTGCGCGTCCCCCGCGAGAAGGCCAGGCACCAGCCATCCGCTCCAGGGAACCGAGAGAGGGAAAAACGCGCTCCAGAAAAGAAAGACACTCAGAGAAAGGAGAATCGCCACGGTCATGCGCCTTCTTCCGTAGAGACCGAAGCAGCGCGTTGTGGCCTCCAGGACAAGGGCCAGCAGCATACCGAGGCCGAAGACGAGAGGAGCGGCGAAGGAACGGAATCCCACCACCGCAAGAAAACCCGGCGTGATGATACCTCCCGTAGCGAAACCCGTCCGGGCAGAGAAGAGCGCTCCGGCGGCGACACCCAGAATCAGGCGCAGCAACTCCTCAAAGGGGCCGGTCGGCACGACGCCGCACCTCCCGAAGATGGGCATAGAGAGTGAAACGGCTTTTTCCCGTCTCGCGGCAAAGCACCTCCATCGCCCCCTTGAACGAGAAGAACCCTCGCTCATGAAGGCGCTCCAGAAGAAGCTCCCGCTCTTTACGCGAGAGGAAGCGGAGCGGTTTTCCGAAGAGCGGGCGCACTTCCCGAAGAAGTTCCTCGAAATGCATGTCGCTTCCCGAGACGAAACGTTCCGTGGGAGCGGCCAACGGAAGCGGATCCACCTTCGTGAGCGTTTCCGCCCACTCCCGGAGCAGTTGCGCCCTGGTCATGTCCTGGTTGAGACAGAGCAAGCCCACGAGGTGCCCCTCTCCGTCCCGGACGAGGACAACGCTGGAGCGCAGAGCCCGACCGTCCGGCCCGGTGGAGGCGTAGTTGGCGATGTAGTCGAGATCCTCGCATTCTTTCGAGCGGAGCAGAAACGCACCGAACTCCGTGAGGGGGGAATCGGGGGAACGCCCCGTGAGTGACGCGTTCTCCATGACCACCACCCGGTGGCCTCCGTCGGACACGTCGTGAAGCACGATCTCCCAGTCCGGCCCCAGAGTTTTTCCGAGGACCCGCACGACAGGAATGAAGGGAAGCAACAAGGGATGACACATTTGTGGGTTCATGCAAAGCCTTCCGTTCCTCGAAACAGGATGCGGCGTCTCCCCTCTTTCCGAGCGGAAACGCCGCTTTATCCTACCACCCTCTCCAAGGGCGTCAACATTCTGACTTGCCCGCAAAGACGGAGAAAACACTCGGGACGAGCCCGGCTCAGGTTCTCACAGTTCCAGCGTGCGCCCCACCTTCGCCTCCCGGGCTTTCTTCACGATGGCGGCGGCGGACACCACATCCAGGGCGGCGAAACCGACGGTCTTCATGACCGTGATCTCCTCGGGAGACGTTCGTCCCGGAACACGTCCCAGCAGGAGATCTCCCAGTTCTCCCGCAATGCGCTCCGGCGCGAAACGCCCCTGGGCCTGGGGAATTAGAAAATCCCCCGCCTCGGCAAGCACCGCGTCTAAGCTGTCCGCAAAGATCCGGTCGGCCCGCTCCAACAGACGGACATCAAGTTCCTGCATGTCCGGCCGGTAGGCCCCCACGCCGTTCACGTGGGTACCCGGCGCGACGCGGTTCCCGTCGAAGACGGGAGTCGGCGAGGTGGTCACCGCCGTGATGACCTGCGCCTCCTCGACGGCCTCGTCGGAGGAGGCTGCGGCGCAAAGCGTCGCGCCGAAGCGCGCCGCCAGGGGTGCCATGCGTTCCACGAACACTTCCGTGCGTTCCCGGACCACGTCAAAGACGAACACTTTTTTCAGGGCGCGCACCGTGAGCAGCGCCTCAAGCTGAGCCTCGGCCTGCCCCCCCGTGCCAAAGAGCGCCGCCGTGGAGACGTCGGGACGGGCCAGCAGCTCCGTCGCAGCACCGGAGATGGCGGCAGTACGCATCTGGGTAAGAACCGTTCCGTCCAGGAGCGCATCCACTTCGCCCGTCTCTCCATCCAGCAGAATCATCGTCGCCGGAACCACGGGTTTCCCCTTCTGCGCGTTACCGGGGAACACGGAGACGATCTTGACACCCGCCTGCTCGACCCCCTCCGCATAGGCGGGCATGAAAAGGCACTGCCCCTTTCCCTTCCCCACATCAAGAGTGCTCCGCAACGGCACCTGGGTTCTCCGCTCCGAATGGAGGACGAAGGCCCTCTTGTCCGCCTCGATGGCATCGCGCATGGTGAACACCGAGCATATGGCTTCCCTGTCGAGCAACAGCACCACAGATCCCTCCTCCGTCGGTCATCGTCCCCGGAGAGGAACGGCGGGGACATGACAGCTTCCTTATATATAGGGATGCTAGCGTCCAGACATAATATTGTCAATCTGACAATTATTTTTCATCTCTGGCGATCCTGAAGGGAAGCTCGACCTGAAACGCGCTCCCCTTTCCGAGTTCGCTCTCCAGGGTAATGGTGCCTTCCAGAAGCGTGGCGAGTTCCCGGGCAATGGAGAGTCCGAGCCCCGTCCCCGAATATTTGCGTCGTGCCGATCCGTCCGCCTGGGTAAACCTGTCGAAGATGGCAGCCTGTTTTTCCCGGGCGATGCCGATGCCGGTATCCCGCACGACGAACTGCAGCGTCGAGATGAAATCGTCCCTTTTCACCTCAGAGACCTCAACCTCCACACATCCCTCGTGAGTGAACTTATAGGCGTTCTCCAGAAGATTCATCAGGATCTGACGAAGCCGGAGCCCATCCCCCCACACAGTGACCGGAACATCCGGAGCGATGTCGAGAGAGAAGTGCAACCCTTTCCTGGCGCAGCGAAGGGAGAAGACACGGCAAAGCTGGTCCAGCAAAAGCGGAAGATCGAAGGGCCTTTCGGTGATTTCCAAACGCCCCGCATCGATCTTCGACAGGTCCAGGATGTCGTTGACAAGAGAAAGCAGCACTTCCGAGGAAGACCGAAGAATTTCCACGTACTCCTTCTGCTTCGGAGTACACTCCCCGGCCAGCAGAAGATCCGCCATGCCCACAATGCCGTTCAGGGGAGTTCGGAATTCGTGCGTGACCACGGCAAAGAACTCGCTCTTCGCACGGTTCGCCTGCTCCGCGGCGACCTTGGCCCGTCGGAGTTCCACCTCGTAACGGAGGCGTTCGCTCATGTCGTGGAGGAGCAGCACCGAACCGTATTCCTTGCCGTCACTGTCCCGGACGGATCCGGAGCTGACGCTCACGGGCGTCCGCGAACCATCGCGAGCAAGCAGAAAGACGTTATGCACCTCCTTCGCCGGGGAGTCCCCCTCTTCAGCCCGTTCTTCGTCCACCAGGCGCACCACCTCGTCGGCGGAGCGGCCGAAGGACTCCTCGAAGGTCCACCCGGTCAGGCGCTCCGCCGCAGGGTTCATGAGAAGAACCTTGCCCCCGGGAGCCGTGGCGAGAAGCCCGTCCCCAAGGGAAAGCAGCAGTGTGTCGAGCCATTTCTTGGTCCTGCGAAGCTCCTGATCCGCCTTGTGTCTATAGAGGGCGATCTGGATGTTGATGTCCAGTTCTCTGTCCTGAACGGGCTTGAGCACGTACCCGTAGGGCTCGGTGATCCTGGCCCGCTCGAGGGTCTTCTCTTCGGCATAGGCTGTGAGAAAAACCACGGGAATGTCGTGGCGTTCCCGGATCGCCATCGCCGCATCGATGCCGTCCATCTCTCCCTTCAGGCGAATGTCCATAAGGACGAGATCGGGATGGAATTCACCGACCCGCTCCACCGCCTCCTCGCCGCTGGCCGAGACCGCACAGACCTGATAATGCAGTTTCCTGAGCCGTTCTCGAAGGTCCAGGGCGATGAGGCTCTCGTCTTCCACGATGTAGATGACGGGATCGGGCGCACCACGCTCCGCCTTTTTTCGTGAAAAATTTCCGGAAGTCACCTGTTCCGTCCCCATTCGCCTCACTCCCGAAGACGCTGCACCATCGCTCCGGCAATGCGCTCCAGAGGCAGAACCTCACAGACCGCCCCGAGGGCGACGGCTTCCTTGGGCATACCGAAAACCACGCTCGTCCGTTCATCCTGGGCGATGGTCCACGCCCCGGCGTTCCGCATCTCCAGCAATCCCTGGGCGCCGTCTTTTCCCATGCCCGTCAGGATGACCCCAAGGGCGTTTGAGCCGGCGTATTTCGCCACGGAGCTGAAGAGCACCTCCACGGAAGGTCGCTGGTGAAAGACCAGAGGACCGTCCTTGATCTCAACGAAGTAGCTGGCACCGCTCCGTCGCAGAATCATGTGGGAATTGCCCGGTGCAAGGAGAGCCTTGCCAGGACGCAGCAATTCGTGATCTTCCGCTTCTTTCACCTCCAAAGCACAGGATTCGTTGAGCCGTTCCGCGAAGGAGCGGGTGAAATATTGCGGCATGTGCTGCACGATGACCACCGGAGGCATGTCCGCGGGAAGCCGGCGAAGAACTTCCCTGATCGCCTCGGTCCCCCCCGTGGAAGCCCCGATGGCGACCACACGGTTCGTGGTCTTGAGCAACGCCCCCGACGAGGAGGGATTCTGCCCGTTCCGGTCCCCTGGGTTCATGTGCATCGCCGGACGTCGCATCAGCGCATCCCTGCGGATGGACGCCACCGCCTTGATCTTGAAAAGAAGCTGTTCGCCCATGTCGCGCACGGAATAGGAGGAGCCGGGTTTGCAGAGCACCTCCGCCGCTCCGAGGTCCAACGCACGAAGCGCGACCTGGGAGTTCGCCTTCGCCAGGGAGCTGACGATGATCACCGGCACCGGTTTGTGTCGCATGAGCTTTTCGAGGAACGTAAGCCCATCCATGCGAGGCATCTCGATGTCCAGAAGGACCACGTCCGGATCGAGCTGCACGATCTTGTCCCTGCCGACAATGGGATCCGGAGCCGTCCCCACCACTTCCACCGAGGAATCCCGGGACAATTCCTCCGCGATGATCTTGCGGACCAGAGCGGAATCGTCGATGACAAGCACCCGGATCTTCCGCGTCCCCTCACTTGCCATGCCCCCGGACCTCCCCGTCTTCGATGAAGCGGACTCGCGTCTCTCCCGTGGCGGTGTTGAAAATCACGTGACGCCCCCGCCGGCCTCCCACATCGCGGGAAAGTACGGAAATGTGCTTTGACGCCAGCAGGTCCAGGGCGAACCGGACGTTGTTTCCGCCTATCGGACTTCCGAGCTGCGGATTTTCCGCTCCTCCGAAAACATGGGCCTCCAGACGCTCCAGGCGCGCTCCCCGCTCCTGGAGAAGGCGGAGCATCATTGGAAGGGAAAGACTGCCGAACTGGGCAGTCCGTTGCCCCGACCAGGGACGCGGAAAGACGTAATGATTCATGCCCGCCACCGGGACCGCCTCGTCACGAAGACAGACGGACACGCAGGAACCGAGCACGGTGGAAATCAGATGTGGCTCGTCGCTGACGAGAATGCATCCGGGTTGGAGAAAGTGGGTTCTCATCTCCTCCAGTGCGTCCTCCCGCATCATACGGAGGGAATCGATCCTCCCGTTTCGCCTGCGGACTCCTTCACGAGCCCCAATTCCCGAAGCAAGGCGAACACCCGCTCCCTGCGTATGGGTTTCACGAGATACCCGTCGCACTGTTCGCGGAAGGACATGCGCACGTTCTCGAAATCCCCGAGAGCCGTGACCATCACCACCCGAACAGCGTCGGAGCCCCAGAGATTCCGCCGCTCTTCCTCGCCCCGAAGCGCCTCGAGTGTCTCGTGGCCGTCCATGTCGGGCATCATGATGTCGAGAAAGACACAGTCGTAAGACACGCCTCCGTCGAGGGATTCCCGAAAAAAACGCAGTGCCGTGGCACCATCGTTCGCCACATGGCTCTCGCCGAAGGGTCTGAGAATTTCCCGAATGACCGTGGCGCTCACCGGATCATCTTCCACAACGAGAAAGATCACGCACATTCCCCCTCCTTCGCCTGCCGTCAACGCATGTAGATGGTGGGCTGCACGTACTGGAAACGGTGCTGCTTTCCGATGAGACTCTCGGAATGGCCGATGAAGAGCAGGCCCCCCGGCGGAAGAACCCGGGCCATCTTTCCGAGCAGGGCCTGCTGCATTTCCGGGGAAAAATAGATCATCACGTTGCGGCAGAAGATCACGTCGAAGACGTTCCGAAAAGGAAAATGCTCCGCAAGGTTGAAAAAACGGAACCTCACGCACCGCCGAAGCGATTCATTCACCCGAAATCCCCCGTCCTCCCGGGAAAAATACTTCTGGAGGAAATAAGGTTCCGCATCCTTGCGGATCTCCGACCGATACCACCCCGCCGCCGCCCGGGCGAGAGATCCCCGGCTCACGTCCGTGGCAAGTATCTTCAGGGAAATCCGCTCGTCCAGCGCTTCCCGGAGCACCATCGCCAGGGAATAGGCCTCTTCTCCGGTGGAGCAGGCGGAACTCCAGGCACGAATCTCGAAGCGCTGCCGGACGAGCGGATTGTTCCGCAAAAGAGCATCCATGTTCTTCCGGAGATAGTCGAAATGGTTCCGCTCCCGAAAGAAATTCGTGGTATGAATGGTGATATCGTCCACGAAAGAGGACCAGTTTTCGTCGTCCCCGCCACGAATCGCCTCCAGATAGTCGTCGTAGGATTCCACACCGAGACTGCGCATCTGGCGGGAGATCTTCGCCTGAAGCATGTCCTTCTTCTCCTCCTTGTAGAGGATGCCGAAGCGCTTGTAGATCAGCTCCTGAAACTGGAGGAACTGTCTGTCCGACATGCGCGGCGCGATCATGGCACACTCCCCGCTCCCTTCGTCTTGGCGGATTCACATCTTGCTGTAACGACCTCCTCCGGGAAGACAATCCGCGGGCGAACGACCGGTACCACGGGTTTTTCTTTCGGGCGGCGAGCGCCGCTAGAAGTCCTGGAGATCGTCCTCCAGGGGAATCACGTCCTCGGGACGGACCATCTGGGTTTTGCCCCCCTTGCGGTTCGGCAATGCCTTGCCCGTATTTTTCTGCGCCTTCAGGGGAACACGAGACACTCCTTGGGAAGCCTTGTCCCCGAGAGCGGCTTTCGGCTTCTGCGTCTGGAAAGACACCTGCTGCAGCGCAGACGCGCCGTGAACCAGCATGAGAAGATTCTGCACCGCCTCTTTCATGCTCTCCGCCTGGGCATTCAACTCCTCCGAGGCAGCGGCGCTCTCCTCCGCGTTGGAGGCGGTGCTCTGCGTGACCTGATCCATCTGCTGGATCGCCTTGTTGATCTGCTCGATCCCCTGGGCCTGCTCCTGGCTCGCCGCGGCGATCTCGTCCACCAGCTCGCTGACCTTCCGAGCCCCTGCGGAAATCTCTTCCAGAGAACTCTTCACCCTCTGGGCCACCGCCACGCCTTCCTGAGAGAGGGAGATGTTCTTCTCGATGATCGCCGCCGTGTCCTTTGCGGCCTGGGCACTCCGCTGGGCGAGGTTGCGCACCTCTTCGGCGACGACGGCGAAGCCCATGCCCGCTTCACCCGCACGGGCAGCCTCGACGGCGGCATTGAGGGCCAGGATGTTCGTCTGAAAGGCGATCTCGTCGATGACCTTGATGATCCGGGCGATGTCGTCGCTGGATTTCTTCAGCTCCGCCATGGAGGACATCATCTCCTCCATCTCCCGGTTTCCCCCCTCCGCGGCGTCCATGGACTGCCGGGAAAGCATGGCCGCCTGCTTCGTGTTTTCGTTATTCTGATGCACCATAGAAGAGGACTGCTGCAGTGTCGCGGAGGTCTCCTCGATGGAGGCCGCCAGTTCGGAGCTCCCCTCGGCGAGCTGCTGGCTCGCGCCCGAGAGCTGGCCCGACGCGGCGGCCACCTGACCGGCACCCTCGGAGAGCACTTCCGAGATGCGGCTCACCGGACGGGTGATGCTCAGCGTGATGAGCACCGCCAGGAGCAGCCCCACCACGATCGCCACGGCAAGCCCGATCACCAGCACGAGAGAGGCCGAGGAAAGGCTGGACACAGCATCGTTCGCAATCCGGACCGCTGCATCCATCCCACCCCGAGCGGTCTTCTCCGCAAGGGCGAGCACTTCGTTGCCGGATGCGACGAGCTGCGTCGCAATTCTCTGGGTGTTCGAGAACGCTCCCTCCACCTCTTCCATCAGTCCCTGATAGTGCTTCGCCGCCTCGCCGATGCTTGCGAGATGGCGAAGATTCATCTCCTGGCGCGTACCCGCCCGGAGCGTTTCGAGCCCCTTGGCGATGTCGGCGAACCGGGGCTGGACGTTCTTCAGAATCTCCGGATCGCGCAGCGCCTGGGCGCGCCAGGTGGCGAGGCGTATGGTGTTCCCTGCATCGATGACTTCGTTGATGCCCCGGATCTTGTCGTTGCGGTCCCGGATGGCCTCCAGGTCGCCCCGGAGCACGTGGTCCGCCATTGCCTTCTCCATCTCTTCCAGATAGGCCTGGCATCCCTGCATGAACTCTCCCGCAGTCCGGTCGAGTTGGGTCCGGATCTGGGTGAGATGGTTCGCATTCTCTTCAATCTCCTTGACGAGCCCCTGGTACTCGAGTGTGTTTTTTTGCGCTGCCCGGGCGTTCTCATTCAGCGTCTTGAGTTCGTCGGGGAAGCGCTCCACCAGAGTGTCGATCTCCTTGTAGAGCTCGAGAAGCCGGGCGAGGTTCTCCTTGCCGGAGGCGAGCATTTCGGAATTCCCCGAATACGTGAAACCCCGGATTCCGTACATGGCGGCCCGGGCCCGGCGCTCCACCCGGCTCGCCAGGTCCGCCTCGGGGATATGCATGTTCGCCAGCCGGGTCGAGTCCCCCTGGACCTTCCGCATGTTGTAGACACCGAGACCGCCGATGATGAGGGCGATAAGCAGAACGGCGCAGAAACCGAAGGTGATCTTGAAGGCGAGTTTCGCGTTCTTGAACATGTCTCTACACTCCTTTCACGTCCCCGAGAAGGGCGAATTCTTCCGCGCTCAACACTCTGTCCATATCCAGGAGCATGACCACCTTCCCCTTCACCTTGCCCATGCCCCGGAGAAAACGGATGTCCACGCCGTTGCCGTACCTGGGGGGTTGTTCCACATCGCCGTCGGCGATGTTCACCACTTCCGAGACCATGTCCACCGCAATGCCCGTCGTGCGTACGCCCCGCTCCTCTTCGGAGGCGACCTCCACCACGATGATGCAGGTCCGCTCCGAATAGGGCTTTTCGGGCAGGCCGAACTTGAGCCGCAGATCCATGAGAGGAATGATCTTTCCCCGGAGGTTGATCACCCCCTTGATGAAGTCCGGGGTTCTGGGCACGCCGGTGATCTCCATCATGCCGATGATCTCCTTCACTCTCTGGATGGGAATGCCGTACTCTTCCTTCCCCAGGGCGAAGGTCAGATACTTGCCGCCGAGCTGTTCCACGATCCGTCACCTCCGTAGCGGAAAAGGGCTTCCACATCGAGAATGAGGGAGACCTTGCCGTCTCCCAGAATCGACGCCCCCGAGACGAACTCCAGGGAGGCGAACTCCTTGCCCAGGGGTTTCACCACGATCTCCCGACGCCCCAGAACAGCCCGGACAGGAAGAGCCTTGATTTGTTGCTCCAGCTCCATGACCACCATGAGGGTTCCGTCGAAACTCCGCTCGAACTCCCCGGGACAGCCAAACACGGCGTCGACGGGAATCACCGGGACCACGTTCTCCCGGACGCGGAGCATGATCTCCCGCCCTCCCACGCTGATCCACTGCCCGTCCTCGGGCTTGAGGATCTGTTTCACGTGCAGGGTGGGCAGAATATAGTGCTCCCCGAAGATGTTCACGATCGTTCCGTTCAGGACAGCCATATTAATGGGGATCTTGAGGACGAAGGTGCACCCCTTTCCGGGGGTGTTGCGGATCTCCACCTTGCCCCCGATGCGGGAGATTTCCGTGCGCACCACATCCATGCCGACACCGCGCCCCGAAACAGTGTTCGCCACCGCAAGCGTAGAGAAACCCGGAAGAAAGACAAAACCGAGAATCTCCTCTTCACTGTAGTTTCTGGAAGGATCAGCGAGGTTTTTTTCCTGAGCTTTCCGGAGAATCCCTTCGGGGTCCATGCCCCTTCCGTCGTCGGCAACCTCGATGAAGACATTTCCCCGTCTGCTGTACGCCGAAACGGTCACGGTACCCTGACGGGTCTTTCCGCGGGATGCGCGGTCCTCCGGGCTCTCGATACCGTGGGAGATGGCGTTCTTCACCATGTGCACAAGAGGATCGAGGAGTTTCTCCGCGACACTGCGATCGATCTCGGTATCCTCCCCGGAGATGACGAACTCCGCATTTTTCCCCAATTCCTGAATCGTATCCCGGGCGATGCGCTGGAGTTTCTGGAAGGTGGACCGCAGGGAAACCATGCTCAGGGACATGGCGAGGTTCTGCAGTTCACGGGTGATGCGGGACATGCGAAGCAAATGGGACACCAGGCTGTCGTTGGGGCCGAAGCGGGTCACGACCTGCTGTTCCACCTGAGACTGGGTGATGAGCAGCTCGCCGAGCATGTCCGCCAGGTTGTCCACTTTATGGGTGGAAATGCGGATGAGTTCCCCCGACGCAGTCGTGTTCCGTTGCGCACTTCATCCCGGCAGGACCTCGCGGGGTACGGCTTTTTTCCGTTCATTCCACGCTTCCGATTCCGGAGCAGGCTCCATGCCGTGTTCCCCCTGGGCTTCCGGCGCGCCTTCCTCACCATTCCGGAGAGAACGAACATTCCCTTCACGCGATGCCTCCGGAGAGAACGGCGGCGTTGGAACACTTTTTTCGTCACCGGACACGCTGGGTAACGTCACCTTTTCGCTGGAAGAAAGGCGACACTCCTGACCGGCAACGGCCCCTTCCTCTTTTTTCCAGTTCTCAAACCCGAGAAGATGCGAACGTACCTCTTCAAGAAATGCGGCGTCCCGGACGAGCCGTACATCGTTACAGATTCTCCCCAGGAGATCCGCTCCTGCGAGGATGGCATCCACCACCCGCTTGGAGGGACGGATGTTCCCCTTGCGGCACTCGTCGAGAATCGTCTCGACGGCATGAGCGATCTTCTGGACCAAGGATTGATTGACGAATCCCGCAAGTCCCTTGATGGTGTGAAAGGAACGGAAAATGCCGTGCACCATGTCGCAGTTTCCAGGATCGTTTTCCAATTCCAGCACACCGAGTTCGATACTTTCCAGATGTTCCTTGGTCTCCGCGAGAAAATCCTCCAGGAATTCGGAAAAGCCGCCTCCCTCCGCCTTGTCCTCTTCTCCGTCGATGAGCCGACGCACAACATCCCTTTCGTCCGGCACGGCTCCACCCCCAGTTTTGTCCACTCTCGACATCGCGCCGTCTTTGAAAACCCGTCAGCCGAAAAAAAATCCCCGTTCTTCCGGAACGGGGGGTCACTCCACGGACAAGCGTACCGTCATCTGATCCTGATCGAAACGAAACTGAAGCACCCTGGAGGGAACACGGCTTATCATGAGGAAAAGCCGCTCCCCCAGCACCACCGTGGGAGGGGAAATCTGGATGGGAACCGGGTTGTTCAGTTTGAGCACCGCCGACGCGGAAAGCAGGTTGCCCAGCTCTCCCAGAGCGCTCTTGGCCATGGCATCCAGGGATTCCACCGGCATCCCCCCCATCATGGAGGAAACGACCCGCACCGCAGACGGCCGGGAGAACCCGAGGAGCACGTTGCCCCGCAATCCCTGGGTGAGACCGATGAGGACATTCACCGGATTCGCCGACGTCAGTCCCGGCTGCTCCATCTCTCCCGCGAAGACAGGTGTCAGTCCGAACATGGGAAGCGTCTCGTTCACCGCCGCCTCGAAGGTGTTTCGCAGTTCCATCGCCTACACCCCCTCGAAGCCGACGTCCAGACGAACGATCCCCCTGCCCCCCGCAAAGGCGAAACTCTCGCTGCGGATGGAGGGAGTGGTGATGTCCATGTGGCGCCCCGCGAGAATCGCCGGCGGGGTAAGGCGGAACTCCATCCCCCGATGGGCGTTGTTGATGACCGTGATGGCCCGACCGCAGAACATGTTCGTGAATTCTCCGATGAAAAAATAAAGATCCGTCGTGGTCTCCAGCGGCTCTCCGTTCATGCCCTCCGCGATGTCGCGGATCTGTTCCGCGTCACCGTCGAGCAACACCCGTCCCTTCAAGGATTCGTCGCCGGAAATCATGCCGAGAATCACCGCAACCCGCTCCGCCGAAGGGGGCGGAGCCTGGCCGGACAGTTCGAGCAGCCCGCTCCGCCGCCTCTTTGGCGACATCCAGAAACGCGTCCCGAACGGACGTGAGAAGAAAGGCGCGGTCAGGCGGCGCCATTGCTCACACTCCCTCCCGAAGGACATCGAAGATAGCCCTTCGAAGCTGCGTCGCCTCGAAGGGTTTCGTCAGAAAGTGGCTCACACCGAGATTCCGGGCACGCTGCACCAGGTCCTCGTCTCCCATGGCGCTGAGCATGATGACCCGCACTCCCGGATGTTGTGCCGCCAGGACTTCCGCCGTCTCCAGACCATCCATCACAGGCATGGTGACATCGAGCGTCACAATGTCCGGACTGAGTTGCGCCACAAGGTCCAGGCAGATTCTTCCGTTCTCCGCTGTTCCCACGATTTCGATGCCGTCGTTCCCCGCCAACGCTTTTTTCACGGCCTTATGGATGAACGGGGAATCATCTACCACGAGAAGCCGAATTTTCTCACCCATTCCCGTTCTCCTTTCCCTTGTCATTTCACGCGGCACAGCGCAGTCGCGCCTTCGTCTTTTCCGCGCTCTGACATTTTTTCAAAAATATCATCAAGATCTCCATGGGGCATCTTTTTCAGAAAGAGCCCTGCTCTTTTTTCAGGCGATTCTAGACACTGCAACAATGCTACACTCTGATGAAATCCGTCAAAATCGTACCACCTGTCTCATTCCCGTCAAGCGAGGCTTTTGGGGGATTTTTGCAGTTTTTTTCCACCCCATTCCGAACGGAGCAGGGAATGACACCACTGTCCCAGAAAACGGCCCCGGGCGAACTCGTAGTCACGGAGAAGCCCCTCGAAAGCGAATCCCAATTTCACGAGAAGTGCCCTGGAACGTTCGTTTCCCTCCGTGACAAGTGCTTCGATACGATGAAAATTCATTTCTGAAAAACCGTATCCAATCGCTGCGAAGAGCGCCTCAGTCATGATCCCCTTTCTCCAAGAGGCCTTTCCGAGTTCGTATCCCAGCTCTCCCCGCCGATGTTCCCACCGCACATTGTGGAAACCGCAGGTGCCGAGCAGGGTCCCCTTCGTCTTGCAGGTGATTCCCCAGCGGATACCCATTCCCCTGTCGAAAAGCCCTCCCAGAAGATCGACCATGTCACGAGCCTCGGCGAGAGTCCGCATCGGATCGAGCGTCAGATATTCCATAACCTCAGGGTCCGACCAGTGACACAACAGCTCCTCCGCGTCGTCCGCCACAAGGCACCTCAAGCGAAGACGCGGCGTTTCGAGTTCCGGGAACGTACTCATTGGAAGCCTCCTCGTACGGCAGGATCCACCCTTCCGGGAGCGACGACACCCCGGGGAATGTCCTCCTCTGATTGTGGCCTTCGCGTCAACGACCACGCGCACGTCGGCCCCGCACTCCGCGGGTAGCTCCGACGTACCTCCTGCAGTATACTTGATGCTGGAGGGCTTTGCGGGGAAACGGAACGCACGGGATGATTCCGTCGACATTCCCCAAGGCCACTCGAACGAACGACAGGAAATCGAGGTGTTCATCATCGACTGGAAAGGGACTCTCCCGCAACATCTCTTCAACATCGACCAACAGGGATACGTTTCCGCCGAAGCCGAAACGGTCCGCTACCCTGATGGCCTGGAGCGCATCGACTGCGGCCTCGGCACAAATCCGACAGGAATGCCCGCCGCGGTCCGCGCAGAGCTGGAGCGATTGAGCACATGCGCTCTCTGCGACTACCCCGCGCCCGAACCGGAGGATCTCAAAAAGGGCATTGCGGCAACCTATCCCTGCTGGCAGGTGAAGCCGGAGCAGATTCTCCCCGGGGCAGGCTCCATGGGCGTCCTGGTGACGCTTCTGCGGCTGCTGCTCCGCCCCGGCTCCGTTCTTGCAGGCCCTTCGCCCCAGTTCACGGACACGGTTCTCCAGGCGCTCTTCAACGAGGCTTCCTATGCTCCGGTTCCGCTTTCACCTCCCGTCTTCCGCCTGACCGCAGGCCCCCTCCTCGAAGCCGTCGAAAAGGCTCCGACACTGCTTTACCTTGACCGCCCCCACAACCCGACCGGCCAGGTGCTCCCTCTGGAGGACGTGGACAGACTTGCCCGCCGCGGCATGGAAAAAGGGGTGTGGATTCTCTCCGACGAAGCCTACGGGGACTTTCTGCCCCCCGAGGAATCAGCCTGTCGCCTGCCCCATCCAAACCTGGTGACCTGTCGCTCTTTCTCGAAAGGGCTGGGAGGCGCAGGGCTCCGGGTGGGATATGCCGTGACACGCAACGAAGACCTCGCCACCCTCTTTCGCCGGATTCAGCCCCCCTTCGCCGTAGGCACCCTTGATGCGGCGTTGGCGCTGGCTGCCCTGGAGGACACTTCCTTTCTGGAGGAAACCCGCCGCTACGTGCGCTACGCCAAAGAGCGGACCCTGGAAGCCCTCCGGACGAAGGCGGAGTGGACCGTGGCGGAAACCGACCTGCGCGTGCCCATCTTCTTTCTGTCCCAGGAATCGGGAGACCTTGTGCGGTGCCTTGCCGCAGTAGGCATTCTCTGCGAAGCCGGAAGCGGCTACGTGGGACTGGACAACCGCCGTGCGAGGCTTCGCGTTCCCTCTCCGGACAAGCTGGAACTCTTCCTGGAGCGCATGGGAACCATATAGCATTTCTTTTTCTTATTGAAGAAAGGGCACTTTCCGGGAAATCTCCGGCGACCACACCCCGGATCGGTTGTCACCGTCGGTTCCGGAGAAGGCCGCAGGCACAGGGAAAGTCCTTGTGTCCGCTGGAGAACCCGGAAACCGGCCACATAACGCCGCAGAAAACAGGAAATGCCCTCCGGGATGGATCCGCCGGAGGGCATTGCAATCTACCGTGTTTTCGAGCGGGAGTGCAAGATCTGAACGCCGCTCAAGCCTTGTTCAATTTGCTCAGTTTGTAAAGGCCGATGGTGAACAGTCCCACTCCCTGGAGAATGAAGAAGGCCCAACTGATGGTACCGTACCCCTGGGCGATCAGGCCGATGAGCCCGAAATTGGAGATGCCCAGCCCCGCAAGGGAAAGTCCCGCTCCCACGAGCCCCCGGGCGGTGTTGCTCATGCCGTGGCCCCTCTTGGCGATGAGGGACGAATTGATGCGCTCGTTGATGGAGTGAAAAAAGCCGACACCGGTCTCGATCATCGTCCCGAAGAGGATCACCAGCCACACGGGAAGCAGAAAAGGAATGCCGAATTTGTCGATGATCCCGTTGATCGGGATCTCCATGCTCAGCACGTCAGGATAGAACCCGATGGTGACGAAGTAGAAGAAAAATCCGGGCAAAATGCAGATCACCGCCGCCGAGATCCCCGAAATGATGGCTTCCCGCCGGGTTTCCAGGTAATTGAGGGAGAAGAGAACCGTGGACGTCACGGCGATGTTGTAGAAGGCATACTGAAATCCGCCCATGGCCCAACCCGGCTTGACAATGTCGGCGGCGAAGTTGGCCGAAATGGCTCCTCCGAACCTTGTGACCCCCACGAAAAGGAAGAATGCGTACACGCCGTAGAGAAGATAGGACCACCAGGAAAGAGCCACCTCGATGGCCCGGCTGCCGCTGTAGGTCAGGTACGCCACTGCCACGAGGAAGAGGCCGGAGCCGACCAGGGATGGAATGCCCAGCGTATCCCGCAGAATGCTTCCCGACGCGGCGCCCACCACACCCATGATGAGAAAAAGAAGGACGATGAAGCACACTTCGTAGAGAATCCACCCCTTGCCGATCAGTTTTTCGAAGAAGGTGCGGTAATCGTACGCCTTGAAAGCCCGGGCGAACTCAAAGCTGAGCGCGAACAAGGCAGCCCAGAGCACCGTGGTGAGACACATGCCCATCAGCCCGCCCGTGGGACCGTACTGCACGAAATACTCCACCAGCTCGCGTCCCGTTCCGTAGCCGCCGGCGATGAGAACGGACTGCGCGATGAAACCGGGGAGCAGATATTTTTTGTACCAGGAATAGTCCATGAAAAAAGACAGCGCGCTTTTCTTCTTTTCTTCAACCATGTGGCATTTCCCCTCCTTGCACAACATATGGCTTCGCTCCGCCATAGAACATCTCCCGGCGACGGAACCGTTTCGTACCGTCACCTCTTCCGCTCGTCTCGTCTCGTTCACGCCCGGTCGCGCGCTCTTCCACTCCCCCTTTCACAAAAAAAGGTCCCGCCGAAGTTCAGCGGGACCCTGCCTGTTCTGCCATACGACACGTCAGCCGTCAGACATTGCAGGAGGAGTCCCGGAGGCGAACATAAAATAGGAATACCATACGGTGCGGAACGGAAAGGTAAACCCATATCCCACGAGACATCACCCCTTTTGACAAGTAGTATGCAGTGTGGCTGATTAGGGGCAATCTTAGAGCCGCGTACGTTCCCTGTCAAGCTCCTTTCGGAAGGACCGGCATCGATCCGCGCCTCAAAGTCCATCCCTCGCTCTCATCCTGATCACGCCACATCCTTGCGTAAATCCCTTTTTTCGCAAGGAGCTCCTCGTGGGTTCCGCACTCGGCCATCCGCCCCTCTTCGAGAACGACAATGGTATCGGCGGTCTTGATGGTCTTGAGTCGATGGGCAATGACGAGCACTGTGCGATTCTCCAGAAGACGCGCAAGCGCCTCCTGGATTTCCCGTTCGTTCTCGGGGTCGAGAGAAGCCGTCGCTTCGTCGAGGATGACAAAGGAAGCATTCTTCAAAATGCAGCGCGCGATGGCGATACGCTGTTTCTCTCCGCCGGAAAGGCTCACCCCGCCTTCGGCGAGAACTGTGTCGTATCCTTGCGGTAACCGACGGATGAAATCATCCGCCCGAGCTGCCCGTGCCGCTTCTTCGATCTCTTCGTCCGTCGCTCCCTCCCGGGCGATGGCGATATTCGCACGGATGCT
The DNA here is from genome assembly GCA_002425685.1 of Synergistaceae bacterium UBA5560. GTDB lineage: Bacteria > Synergistota > Synergistia > Synergistales > Aminiphilaceae > Aminiphilus. The sequence goes on from DIMS01000079.1 coordinate 26,463, forward strand.
GTCATGAAAAAGGTACACGTCTTGAAAAACCACACTCATGCGGGACAGAAGTTCCTCCGGCTTCACCGTGGCAACGTCGCTCCCCCCGAAGAGGATTTTCCCTCCCGCAGGGTCCCACAGGCGCATGGCAAGGTTGGCAACCGTGCTCTTTCCCGATCCCGACGCACCCACGAGGGCCACCACCGCCCCGGCCGGAACGGAGAAGGAAAGATCCTTCAAGGCATCCCTTCTCCCGTCGTAGGAAAACGTCACATTCCGGAATTCCAGCGCGGGAGCATTTTCCACGTTTCCGTCGGTCGCATCGGCAAGAGAATCCTCCGTCCAGGACTGGACCGGTTCACTCAGAACGGCGCCGATGGTGCGCCCTGCCTGTTCGGCATTGCGGATCTCCGCCTGAAACATGGCAATGTTCTTGATCGGCCTGTAGAGAGAAAACGCCAGCATCGCCGCAGCGACGAACTGTGCCGTGTCGAGACTTCCTCCGGTGAGGAACATGATGCCGAGAAGAAGCGTCGCCGTAAGCCCCACGTCCAGAAGGAGCTGAAACATCACGATGATGGGCGCCAGGGTCGCCTCCAGACGGATGTTCGTCCACATGGACCTGTCTATGGCCCCTTTGAGTACATCGAGTTTCTCCACCGCCAGATCGTGCGCCTTGAGCGTGCGAATGCCCGAGAGGAATTCCACGAACGCATCGTTCATCTCTCCCGCTGCGGCATAGCGCATCCGCCCCGTCGAATCGAAGAGCTTCCGCGTGAGGAAGAACACGGGAACTCCCGCGGGGAGCACCGCAAGGGCGGCCAGCGCTAGGCGCCAGTCCACCCAGACAAGGCAGAGAGCGATGCCCGCAGCACCGACCAGTGCGGTGACGATGTCCGCGTAAAGATGCGTGATGACCATTTCCACGTCCTGAAGATTCGTCATGAGACGACTCGTGATGTCTCCCGAGCGAAAGCGTTGGAAAAAACCGAGGGGAACGAGACGCAGATGTTCTCCTACGGCCATCCGGGCGTCCCGGATGAAACGGGCTCCCCGGATCTGACACTCCAAGACGGCCCGGGTGCCTACGACGTAACGGGCCGCCAGAGTGGCAACCAGCACGGCCAGCGTCCAGTACAGTGTTCCTGCGCCGAAACTTCCGTCGGCCAGGCGATAGACCGTGACGAGAAGCATTCCCTGCACGACGGCGGAAAGCCATCCTTCGAGTACGGCGTACACGGTGGGTTTGACGAGTTTGGGGCGTTTGTCCGCCCCGAGCATTCCGATGGTGTTATCGAGTAGCATAATCGATCTCCCTGCTTTCGGTCCTGACACTCCACTCCAGAGCGGCCTCAGCGCCTTGCCAAAGTCGTGCAAAGGGACCGTCTCCCGCGGCCAGCTCGTCCCATGTCCCGCTTTCCACGATGCGCCCCTTTTCAAAGACCAGGATCGTGTCCACATGCCGCAGCGTTTTGAGCCGATGGGCTACGACAATCACCGTTTTCTCCGCGAGAAGCTCGTTGAGCGCCTCCTGAATGAGCCTCTCGTTCTCCGGATCGGCGTAGCTGGTGGCTTCGTCGAGGATGACGACGGGCGAATTCTTCAGGATGGCCCGAGCGATGGCGATACGCTGGATCTGCCCTCCCGAAAGCGTTCGATCTCCCGACACGGCCGTGCCGTATCCTTCGGGAAGGTTCAGAATGAACTCGTGAGCCCTGGCCGCCTTCGACGCGGCGACCACCTCTTTCATGGAGGCATCCCGATTTCCCATGCGGATGTTGTCCTCAATGGTGCCCTTGAAAAGCTGGGACTCCTGGAAACAAATGGAAACCCGGCGCATCAGTTCTTTCGTGCCGACGTCGCGATAGTCACGTCCGCCGATCCGTACCGCTCCCGAGAGAGGGTCGTAGAAACGGGCCGCCAACAGAGCCGCCGTCGTCTTTCCCGCCCCGGAAACCCCCACGAAGGCCGTCACCGTTCCGGGTTTCGCCTCGAAGCGGACCCCCTCCAGAGCAGCGACCTCATCGTAGGCGAAGGTCACGTCGGCGAACTCGATCCGGTCGTTTCCTGGCTGTTCCGGACTCTTCGGTTCCGCAAGA